>NZ_CP020028.1:5645000-5778702 GCF_002240415.1 Paenibacillus kribbensis | reverse complement strand
AACTCAATGATGTCGCGCACTATCTGGCATCACTCTATTTCGGGAAGCGGAAAATTGTCCCGACATCCAACCCCAATTTAACTTGGGAAGGCTTTGCATTCGCTTTTCCCGTAACCATAGCGGCTTCCTATCTAATCTATCCCTACCTGACGCCGTTTGACCTGAAATTTGGAATTATTTTCGGCATGCTGATCAGCTTGAGCGGTTTCTTCGGCAGCTTAACGGTCTCCGTGCTGAAGCGAGATTTATTAATCGGCGATGATGACAAGTTCGATGCTCTGAAAAAAAGCTACTTAAGCCGAGTGGATAGCTTGACCTACACCTCGCCTGTCTTTTTTCATGTGCTTCGTTATTTTTTTGACTTTATGTAGCAATATCTTACTATGAAAAGGGCAGTCTAGCCTCACCTGAGGATAGACTGCTGTGGCAAAGTGACACGCCCTATTACGCCGCCAGCATACAGGAAGCTTTTCTCGGCATCTACGATGTAAATCAAGCCTGCATCGGCATGGTGCACATCAGCCTCTCTTCTTTGTATCGGCTTCTTAATGCACCGATTAATGCACCTGATCCAGCAATTGATATGCTTCTTCCTTCGTTGTGACGGCCAGAAGCGCTTCTCTAAAATGATCATCCATCAGCTTGCGGGACAGCATTTGCAGTACTTTCAGGTGCGTATTGTCCTTGCTATTGCGCGGTACAGCAATCATGAAGATCAATTTCGCCTCACTACCATCGAGACTTTCCCAGTCAACGCCACTCCGCTTGATGCCAAAAACCACGCTTGGCTTTAAGACAGCTTCCGATTTGCCATGTGGGATGGCAATATTCATTCCGATACCTGTGGAGCTTTCTTGCTCTCGGGCCAATATGACCTCTTTAAGATCACTGGCAGAGCTTACGATTCCCGTTCCCACAAGTGCTCCGATCATTTCATCAATGACAGCATCCTTTGTCGTTCCTTCCAGATTGAGGTTAATCAGATCCATCGTTACAATATCCGTCAGCTTCTCAATGTGGACAGCTTGTGAAGGTACTTCTGACCCATGATTATAGCGGCTGTTGAAGCCGATAACTCCGCAGCAGTTGTAGTAGTTGCAGATGGTTCGGCTACTGCGCGGAATTTCCAGATTTCACTTCTCCAGCAACGGCCGTATCTACAGTCGCAATATCTTTTTTCAGCAGGCTTACCATGACAACCGTTACGGCTACGCCGATAATAACGGCGATAAAGAACATAAACACATGATCAACTGCACCAAGCACGGCTACAATCGGCCCACCGTGAGCTACCCTATCGCCTACATTCCCCAGCATGGCGATGACTGAACCGACCATGGATCCTACCATGATACTGGGAATAACACGGAGTGGATCTTGCGCCGCGAATGGAATGGCACCTTCGGTAATGCCGAACAGACCCATCGTAAATGTTGCTTTCCCGGCCTCGCGTTCCGACGGTGCAAATTTACGTTTGTTGATCATCGCTGCAAGTCCCATCGCAATCGGTGGAATACAAATCGCAACGGCGATTGGGACCCATAATTCATAATTTCCTTCGCCAATCATGGCTGAGCCAATAAGAAGGCCACTTTATTCACCGACCGCCCATATCAAAGGAGATCATCGCCCCAAGATCAGCGCCAGCAGAATCGAGCTTGTGCCTTGCATACCTGCAAGCCAACCTGTTAAAGATTCAAACAATTGCGCAATTGGAGCACCGATTACAAACACAAAGATTAATCCCACAATCAAGGATGACAATACGGGAATAATAATAATAGGCATGATCGGCTGTAACGCCGGCCAACCTTTATTTTCCGAATCCCCAGTGCAACATAACCGCCAGAAAACCGGCAATAATTCCACCGATAAATCCGGCCCCCGCCTCACTTCCATAAAAACTGCCGTTCGCAGCAATAAATCCGCCAATCATACCCGGTGCAAGCCCGGTCTATCGGCAATGCTCATCGCGATAATCCAGCGAGGATCGGTACCATAAAGGTAAACGAAGCCGACCGATATCCTGAATCGTCTTCCAAAACGAACCGTCCGGTATAACCAGACCGCCAGGTGTCTTCTCACCGCCAATCGTCAGTGCAATGGCAATGAGCAAGCCTCCGATGACGATGAAGGGCACCATATAGGACACACCATTCATCAGTGGCGGTAGATTGGGTTTTGCTTCGGTTTTTTCTCCTCTGTACTACCTTCGGCAGAACGTGACTGTGCCTCGTACACAGGCACATCGCCTTTCATCACCCGCTGGATCAACTCTTCCGGACGACGGATACCATCCTGTACACCAACGACCAGCAGTTTCTTGCCAACGAACCGGTCTTCTACCACCGTCTTATCTGCTGCAATAATAATGCCATCCGCTTCACGGATCTCCTGCTCCGTTAATTGATTTTCGACTCCAATGGAGCCTTGTGTCTCGACCTTCATCTCGATGCCCAGTTTCGCTGCTGCCTTTTGCAGATTCTCAGCTGCCATATACGTATGTGCAATTCCGTTAGGACATGAGGTAATCGCCAATATTTTCATAGTCATTCCCCTTCTCTGTGATGTTTCCGCTTACATTGATAGTATAAACGTCTATTTGGCTGTTATTGATCGAACTTTTTACCGGAACTTTCGGAAAACGGATTTATAAGGACAAAAAGCAGGACTTATATAAGTCCTGCTCCAGAGCACAGCTTTTGGTATTCACTTATCCTTTTAGCTTCCCTAATAATCTCATCGCATCAGTCTCCTTGGACAATGCATGCACCATAGCCGGCTGCTCACTGATCAGGGATAATTCCTTAAACAACTGTCGCATCTCTTCGCGTCTATCCTGTTTAACCGCAAGCAGGAACACAAGCTCTACTTTCTCGGTTCCCCAGGTGAGTGGCTGCCTCAAGGTAGCGACTACAATAGCTGACTGTCTGATCCACTCCGAGCCGCCATGCGGGATGGCAACACTCCACCAATCGTGGTAGCGGACATTTTTTCTCGCGCCAGCACACTTTCCACATAACCTTCCTCGACATATCCCTTGTTCTCCAGTATTCGCGCCAGCTTGGAGATAATTTGTTCGGGGCGTTGCACTTCCTGCTGGGGAAAGACCAGAAAAGGCGTCGTATACCTGAAAAATACAGATTCATCTGCCACCCTGTGTTCCGGCTCATCCAATCGTCTGATCACCTGCTCCAGCTGACGCTCGTCCTTGGCATCCAGCAATGGAGAGACGAGAATGTGGGGAACTTTTATGTCCGGGAGAGCTACGGTTGTAATGACAAGCTCCACCTCATGGGCTGCCAGATAGTCTTGAACTTCCGCTTTCGATATCGTGGTTTCCACATGCACAGACGGAAATTTGCGTTCCACCTTTGTACGCAGCAGCTGGGACATGCCAATGCCCATGTGACATACGATGACTGCTCTTTGAGGATGACTGTCCTCTGATGAAGCCGCTCCACAGAGGCTTGGAAATGCAGGGTTAAATACGCTGCTTCCTCTTCGGGAAATGATAATCGGATCATTCTCCCTACCTCTTCCAGTGCAATAATGACCCGGTCGAACATGTAGGGGTACATCTTCTTGATCTCGGCCAGCATGGGATTGGACACAGTCAGACCATATTGAAGACGGTTCAGGGTCGTATATAAATGAATCTTCAACCCGTTTAGCAGCATCTTGTCCTTGTCAAAAGCAATCATATTCAGCTCTGACATCCGCTGGATCAGCTGCTCAACCAATGCAGGCAAAAGCGGATGGCTGTCTGCCAGATCGCTCTGCTTTCCCTTCCTTTTCTCCTGCTGGTAACGGAACTTCCCGCTAAGCAGATGCAGGGTTAAATAAGCCGTCTCTTCCCGAGAAAAAGGCACGGCAAACAGCTTTTGCAGCTGCTGTAAAAAAGACGTAGCCCATGTAAATTCAGCTTTTTCCTGCAAAAAGGCAATGTCCTGCCCGGAGAGCGAGATGGGCTGTCCGAGCTTGGTTCGTTTGACCATTAACAGGATATGCAGCATTAGACCTTCGAAAGCTTCATCAGTGAAGCTGAGCTCATGACGTTTTTGAAATGTTTTTAGTTCATGATGTATGGTTGCAATCTCGTGCGGTTCAAACTGTTTGCGCATCATTTGTCCTGTTAACTCAGGACTATCTATCAGTTGGTTCAGCCGTGCCAAAGCTATCCGCTTGTTTTTCTCGGAGCCTTGAATCGTCAATCCTACGCGCTGCTTGGTAATCAAGGCAAGATCAAGGCTGTGCAGCCAGTCCTCGATCTTCTCCATATCTCTACGGATCACCGTTTTATTCACATAATACTGGGAGGCCAGATCCTGTATGGTTACAGGCTTGGCAGCCATCAAGAGACGATAGGCGAGATGCAGCACCCTTTCCTCATCCGACTCATGTTGGACTCTACTCTCGTCCGCATACAGTCGATGGAACAAATCTATCCGCTCCAATTCATCCATCTCCAGATAAATGCCGCGTCCCGGCCTTCTCACCAGATTGGCGCTGGAATGCTTGACTATATATTCTTCAATTACCTTCAGATCGTTGCGGATCGTCTTTTCAGAGCACTCAGTCCGATCCGCCAAATCCTGCACTAACCATAACCGCCCCGGTTCAGTTAACAACCTGCGAAAAATTTCTGTTTGCCTTTTGTTCATTCCAATCTCCCATCTTCCAAAATAAAGAATGTCTAGGGCGTTTCCTGCTATATCTATCTTAGGCTTTCTGTCGACATTTAAGTATACTCCAAGTAGTACATTTTAAGCATCGTAGTCCCCATGTTTATTCTTTAATTTCATTCACAAGGGATATTTATATTATTTTAATGGTTTATAGGATGTTTTCCTAAACATGGAATAGAAATTAACCGTTAATATAAGGGGCGTGTTTTAAATGATTGAATATTAAAAAGAGGTGTATTTTTTGGAGAACCAGCACATGTCACAGAATCCGCAGGAAACATCAAGACAATGTACATTCGCCATGGCCAAAACGATGGGGAAACAAACAGGATGGCAGAGATATCAAAAACCTATGGTTCGTCTATTTTGTTTAGGCGTTGGGGAGCAACGGTATTTGATTTTATATTCTTTGTGATCGGTTATATTGGCTTGTTTATCTCTGTCATTCAAATAACGGATAGATGGTTTTTGCCTTTGGCGATTGCAACCCGTTTATCCTGCTTATAGCTTTTTTCTGCTATTATTTGCTTTTGGAAGGTTATACAGGCTATACGCTGGGTAAGTTCGTTTTTCGTATTAAGGTGGTTAACGGGGAAGAAAGGCCTCCTGGTTTTCATAAATCGCTAATTCGCACTTTGCTTAGATTGATTGAAACCAACCCTGTTCTAATGGGTTCGTTACCTGCTGTTATCAGCGTGTTAGTAACTGCAACAGGACAACGAATTGGTGATCTAGCCGCAGGTACATATGTTGTAAAGGTACGGGATTTAGAGCCGATTAGCAAAAAGACACTGAAACGTTCGCTGTTGATATTTTTTATCGCAATGGTGATCTTGGGAGGCTCGTTTGTTAATGCTATTTATATATGGCTGCATAATTATCAACCTCCTGAAGCTCCAGTGAGCAGGGCAGAACAGAACTTTATAAGTAAAGATGGTCGGTTTCAAATCTCAGCTCCGCTAGACTGGTCAACAGACCCGGACCGTGAAAAAATGACTGATATTGCGATATTTAATCCGTACATTCAAAAGTCCGTTGCAGTAGTGTCCAATTCGAAAAAGGAACTGGGCAATGTAACTCTCCAGCACTACGCAGAGAAAATTCAATACAACATGACCAAAGAGTTTAACCTTTCTACTGTAGGACCTTCCTCTAACACAACGATTCATGGATATCCTGCCATTGAGTTTACGATTAAAGGACAGAAAGATGTGAACCATTATGTCACCCATGTAGCGATTATTGAGACCGAAAATGATTATTATCAGGTGCTGGGATATACGCCCGCATCTAAATATAGTCGTTTTAAGAAAGAGCTGCATGATATTACCTACAGCTTCAGCGAGGTTCGCCATTAGACTGCGCAGCTGGTGAAAGATAGGAACGACTCGAAAAACAGGGACTCTTGGGAGTAGCCTGCTTTTTGGGTATAATTCTATAATTCCCTCTCCGTATACGTAAACGGTTGCATTTCTGTGATAAAATAGGCTGACATGTACGGCAACACGCTTTATTATGTTGTTCAGATGCACAATCAAATGAAAACTATTTCACAAGTATAATCCGTCACATCACTATGTATAGGGAGGAACCGCGAACTGTTCCAGATCTCCGAAAAACAAGCCCAAGACATCGTAGATAAAATGATGAAGGATATTCCATACAATATCAATATTATGAACGAACGAGGCATCATCATTGGCAGCGGAGAGAGTGAACGAGTCGGGACTGTTCATCAAGGAGCCGTTCAGGCGCTCGAAACCGGAAAAATGATTGAAGTATGGCAGGATGGTCACTACGAGAAACAAGGGACCAATGAGCCGATTGTCATTCATCATGAGCGGGTCGGCGTCATTGGCATCACGGGAAACCCCGATGAAGTGCGCCCTTTTTGCAACATCGTCAAAACTACGGTATCCCTCCTGATCGAACAAAGGATCTCCCTGGAGCATCTGGCTCACGAAGCCAACCGCAAAAAATCCATGCTGGAAATGCTGTTGCATCATCAAGGGGCCTACACTCAAAAAATAAAAAAGAAGCGGCTCAATATCACATTGATCTGCTTCTAAAAACTTCGGCAGTATATGTAAAGCATCTCCCTGCTGACCCGGTTTATGTAGCCGAGCTGTCGAAAATATTCATGCAGCATCCATCCTTTCATATGGAGGAAGACAGCTATCTCATCCTGATCCAGAATCAGGATGAGATAGACAAACTGCTGAAGCCACTTGTACGCAGCTATCCTGATGTGCTGATTGCCATCAGCAGACAAGAGCATAACATTGCAGAATGTTATTTACAGGCCAAGTCAACCATGAATGTTTTGCTGGCTCTGCGACCGCCTGTGCGGATGATTTCCTTTGCAGAAGTCGAATTTCTGGTCAAGCTGAGCCAATCCAGCCTGACGAACACGATTCATCTGGTCAGCAAGCTGGAAGATACCGTGGATTTGCTGGATACGCTGCGCAGCTTTATTAACCATAACGGCAGTGTCTCCTTTACTGCAGACGAATTAAATATCCATCGCAACACCCTGCAATACCGCCTAAAGCGGATTCATACCTTAACGGGTAAAGATCCCCGGAATCTCCTTCAGCTTTTTGAGCTTACACACGGCTTATTGGCACTGTACCAATGAACGGCTGTATTATGCCAGATCATTCTGCGGTAAACGCCTATTTCCCTCGCCGCCACTCCCGGATTTTATTCAATCTGTCTCAGTATTAAGGGGAAAAATCCGGGAACGCGGACGAGCGCTCCATTTCTAACGCATTCGTGCTATAATCCGCCTTCTAATTCATTGGCTACTCGCTGAATTGAAGCACCCTTGCAATATTCTCGCATGTGCGCTCTACATTTTGCGGCCCTTCGACCAGCAGCTTACCCAGTTCCGAGGCTCCCGGCACGATGCCAAACACCGCATCTATTCCTTCCTGGTATAACGTGTCGATCCCTTCCCCGACATAGCCAGCGACCGCAATGACCTTTTTGCCGGATTGTTTGGCCGCCTGGGCTACTCCATACGGAGTCTTCCCGAATTTGGTCTGAAAATCAATGCCGCCTTCCCCCGTAAAAACGATGTCCGCTTTCGCCAGCTTCTGCTTTAATCCGGTGTATTCGATCACAATCTCAATGCCTTTTTGCAGCGACGCCTGAGTAAAAATCAGCAGGCCCGCACCCAATCCTCCAGCCGCGCCTGCACCTGGAAGATCGCGCACATCCTTGCCCAGCTGCCGCTTCACCACATCTGCATAGTGGGCGAGATTGGCATCCAATTGCTGCACCATTTCCGGGGTTGCCCCTTTTTGCGGACCGAATACATGAGATGCCCCATGCTCTCCGCACAGCGGATTCGTCACATCACAGGCTACAATCAATTGCACCTGCTGCAAGCGAGCATCCAGTGATGAAATATCAATACTGGCCAGTTCTCCCAGACTGCCGCCTCCGCGAGGGAGAGTGTTTCCTTTGGCATCCAGAAATCTGACACCAAGTGCTTCGGCCATGCCTGTCCCGCCGTCATTCGTCGCGCTTCCACCAATTCCTATAATAATCTTTCGAATCCCTGATTCAGACACTCACGGATTAACTCACCCGTACCGTAAGTTGTTGTCTTTAGCGGGTTTTTGTTGTCCTTATTGACCAGATGGATTCCGCTGGCGGATGCCATCTCGATTGCCGCAGTGGTGCCGTCTCCCAGCAAGCCGTATGCAGCAGTTACAGGTTCTCCAAGCGGTCCGGTCACCTCGAGATAACGAAGCTGCCCACCTGTCGCATCCACCAGGGACTGCACCGTTCCTTCACCACCGTCCGCCATTGGAATGTGGACATAATTCGCCGTCGGATAGACCTTGCGCAGTCCTTTCTCCATTGCGATACACACTTCTTTAGCCGTCATGCTTTCTTTAAAGGAATCCGGTGCCAGCACAAATGTCTTCTCTCTCATCTTCTCACCCCATCATCAATATTAAAGTAAAAATCCATACATCAGTGTCGCTACAATGGCCATTGTTCCACCGACAATAGCTTCGTAAGGAATAAGTCCCATCCGTTGTTTAATGCTCATTTTCATGCTGTCTGCCGTAACGTGAAAATAGTTGCCTTGTGGCAAGGAATCGATAACCGTTGCCCCTGTATGCACCATCACAGCTGCGGCGAGCGGGGCCGTCCCCATATTCAGAATCGCTTCCCCAAACGAGCCTGTCGCCAAAATGACTCCCGTCGAGGTCGACGCTGTCGCAGCCGCCATCAGAATCCCTGCGAGCGGTGCCAACAATGTGCCGGAAACTCCCGAAGCTTCAATCAGGCCAACCACCTGCGCAGACAAATCCGACGCTGAGATCAGACCTGCAATCCCGCCTGCACCGATCAAAATCAGCACGGTCGCCGTCATTTTATTTAAGCCAGAGGCTGAATATTTCAAAATATTGCGTCCTTGCCCCATTGCCAGCATACCCACAATCCCGGCAATCGGCAAAATGTACATCGCATCGACTTTGAAACTCGACAGTGCTTCAATGCCGGAGATGGACCCAATCGGGTTAATCATCAGCAAAATAACAGCCACCAACGGAGCTACAATTGCCCGTCCAGCGCCGGGTACTTCGAAGTATCCACATCACTGTCCATAGTATCCTGATCGGATACCTTTACACCTTTAGTTTTCAACAGAGACGCCACCAGAACGGTCATCAATAAGCCACATATCGCAGGGACCACACCTGCCAGCATCACGTGGCTCAAATCAAGGTTGAAGCCGCGCGCCGCCGCAATCGTATTGGGATTCGGAGAAATAATGTTCCCCGCTTTTCCCCCTCCAGATAAGGCCAGCAGGAGCGCCAGCTTGGAAATCCCCATTTTGTTCCCGACCGACAGCGCAATAGGTGCCACGATCAGCACAGCGACCGGAATAAATACGCCCACCGCCGTAATAATCATCGTCGCCAAAGCCAGTGCGAGAATTGCTTTGCTGCCGCCAAACTTCTTCACAATAGCCTGCGCAATCGTCTCCGCCGCCCCGGATTCCATCATCACACCCGCCAATACACCTGCAGCAAGTACACGAATGACCGTCCCCATCACACTTTGCGTACCGCTAATCAATACACTAATGGTCTGCTCCAAATTGGCTCCGCCAATAAAGCGCCTACAATGGCTCCCAAAAACAAAGCATAAACCGGATTCAGCTTTCTCAATATCAAAATAATTGCAATAGCCAGCCCCGCCAGAGCTCCTATCCAACTGATCGTCAATCCTTCCATCTGCCTAACCCCCGGGCAATTTTTGATTACGCTTTCATTATATCGATTGCGGAACGTAAAAAATATTGAAGAACAGACGAAATTGATTGTGCATTTGCACATATGTGCTTCTTTTTTTCCATTTGGACACACGCGATGGATACGCTTGCAAAATTAAAAATTTAGATTATAATACTTGTATACAAGTATACTTGAATAATCAAGAAGGTGAATTTATGGTCGAATCAAGGGAATTCCTATATCCCTCCAAATGGCTTTTAAAAGCCTCTGCTGGTGATCGTGTAACATGCGAGCTTAGAATGCGTATTATTTCTGGCGCAATTGAAAGCGGTACCATATTATCAGAAAATAAATTAGCTGCAGATTTTGCTGTAAGTCGCTCACCCATTCGTGAAGCGTTAAAAATACTGGCATCCGAAAATATCATCCGATTAGAAAGAATGGGTGCAGTTGTTATTGGTTTATCAGAAAAAGAAATAGAAGAAATTTATGATGTCCGTCTACTCATAGAATCGTTTGTATTTGAACGGCTTGTAAAGATGGACACTAATGATTTAGCAATGGAACTTAGTAAAATACTGGAAATGATGAAAGTCGCAATTAAATATAGTGATGCTGATGAGTTTTCATATCAAGATGTCTTGTTCCATGAAACGATTATTCGTGCAGTTAATCATTCATACATCCTGATGATCTGGAATAATTTAAAGCCCGTTATGGAAAGCCTCATCCTTTTGTCGATGCGTATGCGTTTCAAAGAAAAGTATGAAGACTTTACACGGGTTGTAAGAAATCATGAGCTTTATATTGAAGCGATCAAGGGAAAAGATAGAGACCTCATGATCAAGTCTTTACATGAAAACTTTGATGATGTTCAAGGTAAAGTAGAAGACTTATGGATGTCACAACAAATGCTGTCTAAAGGGGTAGTGCAACAAAATGACTAACTATATGTTAGGTATAGATATCGGGACCACAAGTACGAAAGCAGTTTTATTTAGTGAAAAAGGCGAAGTCATCCAACAAGAAAATATTGGGTATCCGCTTTATACACCGGATATAGCGACAGCAGAACAAAACCCGGAAGAGATTTTTCAAGCAGTCCTACAAGCCATTTCGAACATAATGAAACATCACTCACAAAAAAAGCTGTCGTTTGTTTCATTTAGCAGTGCCATGCATAGTGTCATTGCGATGGATGAAAATGACCTGCCGCTTACGTCTTGTATCACTTGGGCAGATAATCGAAGTGAAGCATGGGCACATAAAATAAAAGACGAATTGAATGGCCAAGAAGTCTATAAACGAACAGGAACACCAATTCACCCCATGTCGCCATTAACTAAAATAGCTTGGATTGTGAATGATCTTCCTGAAATCGCTGTCAAGGTTAAAAAATATATTGGAATTAAAGAATATATTTTCAAAAAGTTCTTTGATCAGTATGTTGTTGATTATTCCCTGGCTTCAGCCATGGGCATGATGAATCTCGAAAACCTGGATTGGGATGAAGAAGCATTAAAAATTGCTGGTATAACACCTTCTCATTTATCTGAGCTCGTACCAACAACCCAGATATTTACCAACTGTAATTCAGATTTAGCAAAAGAGATGGGTATCGATCCACAGACATCATTTGTCATTGGAGCCAGCGATGGAGTCCTTTCTAATCTGGGTGTGAATGCCATACGAAAAGGCGAAGTTGCCGTCACAATTGGGACAAGCGGTGCCATTCGAACCATTATAGACAAGCCGCAAACAGACGAAAAGGGAAGAATATTTTGTTATGCCTTAACAGAAAAGCACTGGGTAATTGGCGGGCCGGTAAACAATGGCGGGATGGTCCTGCGCTGGATTCGTGACGAACTTGCCTCATCAGAAGTAGAAACAGCGAAAAGACTAGGAATTGATCCATATGATGTATTAACCCAGATTGCTGAACGTGTAAGACCAGGATCTGATGGATTGTTATTCCACCCATATCTCGCTGGTGAACGTGCGCCCTTATGGAATCCAGACGTACGTGGCTCATTCTTCGGTTTAACGATGTCACATAAGAAAGAACATATGATTCGCGCAGCCCTGGAAGGAGTCATTTACAATTTGTACACCGTATTTTTAGCATTAACCGAATGCATGGACGGTCCTGTGACCCGAATTCAAGCTACAGGAGGCTTCGCAAGGTCAGATGTTTGGCGGCAAATGATGTCTGATATATTCGCATCTGAAGTCGTCGTTCCAGAAAGCTACGAAAGTTCTTGTCTAGGAGCTTGTATTTTAGGCTTGTATGCCACCGGAAAAATCCAATCATTTGAAGTCGTTTCTGAAATGGTTGGCAGCACCAACAAACATACACCAAAAGAAGAAGCAACAAAGGAGTATAGGAAATTGCTGCCGATTTTCATTAACCTATCCAGAGTATTAGAAGACGATTATACACGGATTGCCAATTATCAAAGAGGCTTAATAAAACACTAAAAAGTTAAAATCAGGGGGTAATTACAATGCCATTAATCGTTGTAGCGATTGGAATTTTAGCACTATTAGTTTTAATCATGGGCTTCAAATTAAACACCTTTATTTCATTAATCATTGTATCGTTCGGTGTGGCTTTAGCACTTGGAATGCCATTAGAGGAAATTGTCAAAACCATTGAAGCCGGATTAGGCGGAACACTTGGTCACTTAGCGTTAATCTTTGGACTTGGAGCGATGTTAGGTAAGTTGATCGCTGATTCTGGTGGTGCTCAAAGAATTGCCATGACCCTCGTTAACAAATTTGGTGAAAAAAATATTCAATGGGCGGTCGTAGCTGCTTCATTCATTATTGGTGTGGCGTTATTTTTTGAAGTAGGACTAGTATTGTTAATTCCAATCGTATTTGCCATTTCAAAAGAATTAAAGGTTTCTATCTTATATCTCGGTATTTCGATGATTGCAGCTTTATCCGTAACACACGGTTTCTTGCCTCCACACCCAGGACCGACAGTTATTGCTCGTGAATATGGCGCGAACCTTGGTGAGGTTTTACTTTACGGTTTCATTATTGCCATTCCAACAGTTATTTTAGCTGGACCTGTTTTTACCAAACTTGCCAAAAAACTCGTACCTGCATCATTTACGAAAACCGGTAATATTGCCTCTTTAGGTGAACAAAAAGTATTTAAGTCCGAGGAAACTCCTGGATTTGGTATCAGTGTATTTACTGCAATGCTTCCTGTTATTTTAATGTCTATTGCTACGATTATTACTTTGCTTCAAAAAACAATGGGGGTTGAAGATAATAGTTTTCTAGCAGCGATCCGTTTTATTGGTGATGCATCAACTTCCATGTTGATTTCCTTGCTGGTTGCTGTCTATACCATGGGAATAGCAAGAAAAATTCCAATCAAAAACGTAATGGCATCTTGTACAACTGCTATTACTCATATTGGGATGATGCTCTTAATCATTGGGGGAGGCGGAGCCTTCAAACAAGTACTGATTAATGGCGGCGTAGGTGACTATGTAGCCGAATTATTCAATGGAACTACATTATCACCAAT
Organism: Paenibacillus kribbensis; assembly: GCF_002240415.1. Taxonomy (NCBI): domain Bacteria; kingdom Bacillati; phylum Bacillota; class Bacilli; order Caryophanales; family Paenibacillaceae; genus Paenibacillus; species Paenibacillus kribbensis. Next base: position 5,765,209 of record NZ_CP020028.1, on the reverse strand, counting down.
CTTGCTTGCCTGGATCATCGCTGCAATCTTACGTATTTCCTTAGGTTCTGCAACTGTTGCAGCTTTAACAACCGCTGGTTTAGTTATTCCGATGTTGGGACAAACCGACGTTAATCTTGCTTTAGTTGTGCTTGCAACGGGAGCGGGTAGTTTAATAGCTTCACATGTTAACGATGCTGGTTTCTGGATGTTTAAAGAGTATTTTGGTTTAAGCATGAAAGAAACATTTGCAACATGGACATTGCTTGAGACAATCATTTCTGTAGCCGGATTAGGATTTATTTTAGTACTTAGTTTATTCGTATAAACCATGATTTCCGGGCGGTAGATCCCCCGCTTATCTTTTCTTAGAATCCTCTAAGTCTATAAGTGTGGATTTACTGCCTATTCATTTCAAATAAAAGGAGCAGGAAGAAATGTTCAATACAATTGGTGTCATCGGTTTAGGGGTAATGGGCAGTAATATCGCTTTAAACATGGCTGGTAAAGGTGAGCAAGTGGCTGTCTATAATTATACGAGGGATTTAACCGATAATCTTGTAAACAAAAATGAAGGTCAATCCATCCATCCCTACTACGAAATTCAAGATTTTGTTTACTCCTTAGAAACCCCAAGAAAAATCTTCCTTATGGTAACAGCGGGCAAACCGGTCGATTCGGTGATAGATACATTACTACCCTTTCTTGAAGCAGGCGATGTGATCATGGACGGTGGGAACTCCCATTACAAAGATACGGAACGTAGATATGATGAATTGAAGTCAAAAGGAATCGGTTATTTAGGAATCGGTATTTCCGGCGGTGAAGTTGGGGCTTTAAAAGGACCTTCGATCATGCCTGGTGGAGATAAAGACGTATATGAAAAGGCATCTCCTATTCTAACAAAAATTGCAGCCCAAGTGGACGGAGACCCTTGCTGTGTTTATATGGGTCCAAAAGGATCCGGTCACTTTGTAAAAATGGTACATAACGGAATCGAGTATGCAGATATGCAATTAATCGCAGAAACCTATACATTTTTAAGAAAAAAGTTATGTTTATCAGTGAATGAAATTGCTGACATCTTTGAAATATGGAATCAAGGGGAACTGAAAAGCTATTTACTCCAAATCACAGCAGAGATTTTACGGAAAAAAGATGAAATAACAGGCTTGCCACTAGTCGATGTGATTCTTGATAAAACAGGGCAAAAAGGCACAGGTAAATGGACAAGCATTCAAGCAATTGATCATGGGATCCCAGCATCCATTATTACAGAGTCATTGTTTGCCCGTTACATCTCCTCTTTAAAAGAGGAACGGGTTTATGCAGAAAATATCCTGACAGGCCCAGAGATTGGTCAGCGGAGTTTAGATAAAGATTTGTGGATTGAGTACATTAGACAAGCTTTTTATATGGGTAAAATTTGTGCCTACACTCAAGGATTTATACAATATAAAATGACTTCTGAACTTTACGGATGGGAGTTGCCTTTAAAAGATATTGCCCTTATTTTCCGTGGTGGTTGCATCATTCGCGCAGAATTTTTAAACGTAATAAGCGAAACATATCAAGAACAGCCGAATCTGGCTAATCTATTAATCGCCCCATATTTCGCTGAAAAGGTTAAAGAATATCAAACAGGATTGCGAAAAGTTGTCTGTGAGGGCATTAATTCGGGTACTTCGTTTCCATGTTTAAGTGCTTCACTTACTTATTACGATAGTTACCGGACAGGCATTTCAAATGCTAACCTTTTGCAAGCACAAAGAGATTATTTTGGTGCCCACACTTATGAACGAAATGATTTGGCAGGATTCTTTCATACAAACTGGCAGTGATCGATAGTCGTAGTAAATCTCCAGAGCCCTAGTGAAGTGGTTCTTTCCCTTCATTAGGGCTCTCCTTTTGAATACATTTTCCTATTATCTCATCTTTGAACGATTGAACTAGTTGCTTCTGTTGTACCTTTTGCCTCACCGTGTCCTGCACCAAACAGGTTCAATACCACCACGCCAATAACAATTAAAGCAATACCTACGACACTCCCTGTATTGATTTTTTCCTTCCAAATCAATACTGAAATCAGCGTTGTCGCAACGGCTCCTACACCTGACCAGATGGCATAAGTCATATTTAACGGTAGCGTCTTAAGGGATAGAGAGATAAAGAAGAAAGAGATAACAAACGCAACAATCGTGAATAGAGTCGGATACAGTCTGGTAAATCCTTCTGAAGCCTTAAGCATTGAAGTTCCAATCAGTTCACCAACAATAGAAATCGCCAAGAAAAGATAAGCCATTATTCATTCTCCTTTATATATGTTTTCAATTCTTCCATCATTTTTTGCCTCAATTCTTCATTGGGAGGAGCAAGCCCAAACATTTCCGCAAACCACAAACCGTCTATAACCAATCGAACCATCGTAGAACGAACCGGATCTAATTCATCGTTTTCGATTTTATTTTGGATGTTCGCATACTCATCCTGAAGTAGTTCTAGCATTTGAGGGTTAGTAAAATGAGCTGCAGAGAGAGCGGTATACAGGTCATTTTCGCCATGGTTTCCAGACAATGATGTATTCATATAAGCACGAGTCCATCTTCCTTTGGAATGCATGTCATTTTCTGCCCGCTCATTAAATTCGGTGACAAAGCTGGTCGATAGTTGTTCAACCATGCCCAGAATCAGCGCATCTTTATTCGGAAAATGGTAAAGCAATCCTCCTTTACTGATCCCTGCCTTCTTAGCAACGGCTTCTAAAGTTAATTTTTCTACTCCTTCTTCATGCACAATCAGTGAGGCGGCTTTAAGGATTAGTTCTCTTTTTAACTCTTTTTTATTAGTATTCATTTTTCATCACCCACTTTATTATACCGTCCAGACGGTTTTATTTCAAGTCGATTAAAGTTATGGGTTTAGTATATAGTCAAAAATGCTGCAATGATGTATTCATACATATAGGAAGTCATGGGATCAAATCATTTCCATAGAGTATACTATACGAGTATAAGTTAGATGCACAATGAAATCCTATGGGTATAGGTATAGGTATTCAAATACAGCGCAGAAGAGGTTGAAAATGAGTCAGAGGCATTTTACAGATTATCCATTAAGTGAAGAAATCGTGAGAGCGCTGAATAGCCTGGGCTATGAGACGCCAACAAAAGTTCAGACGGAAGTCATCCCAGTTGCCCTTGTGAAGAAGGACCTTGTCGTCAAATCACAGACAGGTAGCGGCAAAACAGCGGCATATGGTATTCCACTTTGCGAGTTAGTAGATTGGAATGAGAATAAGCCTCAAGCTTTAATCTTAACGCCAACCCGTGAACTCGCATTGCAGGTCAAAGAAGACATCACCAATATTGGACGCTTTAAGCGGATAAAAGTGACGTCTCTTTATGGGAAGCATCCTTTTCATATACAGAAGGCTGAGTTAAAACAAAGAACGCATATAGTTGTAGGTACGCCAGGGCGTGTATTGGACCATATTGAGCGAGGCACGCTATCGCTAGAACGGATGGCCTATCTTGTTATTGATGAGGCTGATGAGATGCTGAATATGGGCTTTATTGAGCAAGTTCAGTCAATCATTCAGGCGCTGCCTAGCGACAGGGTTACGATGTTATTTTCCGCTACTTTTCCTGACGATGTGGACCAACTGTCACGCAAGTATATGGATCATCCTGTTAACATTGAAATTAAAGCGACCGGTATCACGACAGCCACCATTGACCACTCTCTTATTCAGGTGATGGAGACGGACAAGCTGTTGCTGCTTCAAAATCTGCTCATTGTTGAGAATCCTGACAGCTGTATTATTTTCTGTCGCACGCAGGAGAATGTCGATATATTATTCAGGGAATTGGCCGATCTCGATTATCCATGTGATCGCATTCATGGGGGTATGGAGCAAGAAGAAAGATTCGAGGTGATGAATGCGTTCCGAAGGGGGCAATTTCGTTACTTGATTGCGACAGATGTAGCCGCCCGGGGCATCGATATCACGAATATCACCCATGTCATTAATTACGATGTTCCCCTTGAGAAGGAGAGCTATGTTCATCGCACCGGACGTACGGGACGTGCAGGCAAGACGGGTAAAGCAATTACCATAGTCACTCCGAAGGATAGCAAACGATTAGCCGATATTGAAGCATATATTGGATTTGCGATTTCACCGGTAAAAGCCCCCTCAGAGGAGGCTATCGATCGCTGTAGAGAAGATTTTGAACAGAAGCTACATGTTAAAATTAAACTGAAAAAAGATAAGCGCGAGCAATTAAACCAACAGATTATGAAACTTAACTTCAATGGCGGCAAGAAGAAGAAACTTAGAGCCGTAGACTTTGTTGGGACAATCGCTAAGCTTGACGGGGTGACAGCAGACGATATAGGGATTATTACAATTTTCGATCATGTAACAGACGTTGAAATTCTGAATGGCAAGGGACCACTTGTACTTGAGATTATGAAAAATACGACCGTAAAAGGTAAGCTGTTAAAGGTGCGCAAGGGGAATAAATAGAAGCTTCATGACAAAAAAAGGGCTAGAGGAGGGAACTGTTAAACCAACAAAAAATCCTTTAGGGAAATTAAGATAAGAACTGAGGAGAGACCATGCCATCCCGAGAGCAGAAAAATGAGTATTTTACTACGGGTCAGATATCAAAGCAAACAGGTCTTACCGTGAGAACATTAAGATATTATGATCAGATAGGTTTGTTAAAGCCTTCGAATTACGGTCAAGCTTCACAACGGATGTATAACAAGCTGGATTTGATTAAGCTGCAAAAGATACAAACGTTAAAGTATCTCGGTTTAACGCTTATTGATATTAAACAAATGGTAACGGAAAGCCACATTCAGGAACAGGATCTGCGAAGCTCATTAAAAATGCAACGAGAGATCATTTTACAAAAGACAGCTCATCTGCAATTCGTTTTTAAAGCTATAGACGAAGCTATAGAAAAGTTAATTCATACAGGGGAAGAACACGTGGATTGGATGGCACTGGCTGAGCTTATTCATGCGGTACACATAGAGAAGGATTGGGTGGAGCAGTACCACACGGCAAATCGGTTACAAACTAGAATTGAATTATATGAAAAATGCGGCGTGAATAAACAGGGATGGCATCGATGGTTTTTTGAACATTTAGGCAATCGATCGAATATCAGAATTTTAGAAATAGGTTGTGGAGATGGAACTTTATGGTCTAGGAATGCGGACAGAATATCTGAATCATGGAAAATAACACTCACCGATCTTTCACCCGGTATGTTGGAAGAAGCTCGCAAAAATATCCGTGACACGACAGGGCAAATCAAATTCGTTGTAGCCGACGTTCAGTCGATTCCTTTTCACAACGAAGAATTCGATATCGTGATCGCCAATCACATGCTGTATCATGTGCCGGATATTCCAAAGGCAGTCTCCGAAATATACCGTGTGATGAAACCAAAGGCACTTTTCTATGCATCCACGATGAGTAAAAGCCACTTGCATGAAATTGACCTGATCGCACAATCATTCGATCCAGAGATTAAGGTACTAGATCCTATTATGAAGCGGTTCGAACTTTACAATGGACAAGAACTACTATTAAAAAATTTCTCGGAAGTTAAGTCAATACGTTATAAAGATCATTTAATTGTAGACGAAGTACAGCCGCTATTGAGCTATATAACATCAACACCTATGAATGCAAGAAATATACTGGTTAATACAAAACTGGAGCAATTCATTGCATTTATTCAAAACAAACTGAATCTTGATGGAACTATTCGGATTACGATGGATTCCGGTTTTTTCCTTGCACGTAAATAATGCTATTCAGGACTGTTCTATAGTAATTATCTCTTTTGTGGATTGGGCAAAAAAAGTCTTGCAGTTGACGTAACGTAACCCAATATAATGAGAGCCATCGAAAGAGAGGGGATACTTGGAATGAATCCGAAAATCAGAATTGTAAACGAAGAAATTTTGTCCGATAACTGGTATGTGCTTAAGAAAATTACTTACATGAGCGAAGCAAAGGACGGCTCTTGGAAAAGCCAGGCCCGGGAATCATATGACCGTGGGAACGGGGCAACCATTCTGCTCTATAATCGGGAGCAGCATACCGTAATTTTGACGCGACAGTTTCGGATACCGACTTATCTGAACGGGAACGAGACGGGGTTATTAATTGAAGCTTGCGCCGGATTGTTAGACAAGGAAAGCGCAGAAGACAGCATACGCCGGGAGGCCGAGGAAGAGACCGGTTACAGAGTGACAAAAGTACAAAAAATCTGCGAGGCCTACATGTCGCCAGGTTCCGTAACGGAAATTTTACATTTTTTTGTTGCAGAATACACGCCCACCATGAAGGTAGGAGAGGGAGGAGGGGTTGCTGAAGAGCAAGAAAACATCGAAGTAATGGAAATTCCTTTCCAGCAAGCACTCGAAATGATAAAAGAAGGCGAGATTAAAGACGCAAAAACGATGCTGCTGCTACAATATGCTCAAATAAACCGGCTACTGGACCCCGTTCCAAGTCAGCAGCATATACTCATAGCCGGCCCTTATCGTTCAGGGACGGGAGACGATCCACATTTGATTCAACGGAACATAGATTTTATGAATGATATTGCACTTAAAGTATACGAGGCCGGTCATTTACCTATACTTGGTGAATGGTATGCACTCCCATTAATCGAGAAAGCGGGATCACAAAGAATCGGAGACGAAATCTTTAATCGTATATTTCATCCATCCTCTGTTCGACTCTTGAAGTATTGTGATGCCGTTCTTCGTGTTGGAGGCCCTTCACAAGGCGCAGATGAAATGGTGAAAGCAGCGCTCAGCATGGGGAAGATCGTTTATAGAGAGTTAGGTGATATTTCTTAGATTATATATGCAGAGTCATCGAAATAAACAAGCGTCTGAGCGAGTAGAATTCGTTCAGACGCTTGTTGTACATTAAGGGAAATGAGCAAATATGCGTGCCAACCTAAATGATGCACACTGTTTTCCTTCAAGGCCTCGCCCATGGCACTAACTGCGCAGATATTGTCTCAACCATTGAAGCGCGGGGCGTTCCGTGCCGTTTGAATTCAGCAGATGTGTGTTCGCCTTCCAGGTTTGTCCCTGGATATACCCCCAGAGCGTAACCCCCTTCACTGAAGGATGCTGCCAGAGTACCGGGAACTTCTCCTTGTATCTGGCAAGTTGGGTGTTGTCATCACCAGTTATATCCAGTTCCGACACATAGATTGGCAACCCTGTTGCCGCTAGCTTGTTCAGTACAGTGTTCATCGTGTTGACTGAGACGGTATCCATATTGAACTGGTGGCATTGAATGCCAATTCCGTCAATCAAGCCTCTACTCTTGAGCTGATTAATAATATTGACATATTGATCGGTTAATGAAGGATCGCTGATAATTCCATATTCATTGATAAGCAGCTTGGAATTCGGAAAAGCTTGTCTAGCCTGTTGGAACGACCATATGACCCAATCCCATCCGGTCGATCCATCACCGCCAATAGCATTGCGGAAGGACGGCTTCGCATGCAGCGGCTCATTCACCACATCTACAAACGCTGCATTCGGATAGCGCTGGCCGGCTGCTTTGATCCACTGAGTCACTTCCGCTTTCTGATCGGCAGCCGACAGTCCGCTTACCCATCCTGGCTCCTGACTGCCCCATACCAAGGTGTGAAACTTGAACGGGAAGCCATTGCTACGAGCATAATTGTAGGCGGTATCGGCCTGCGACCAGTTCATGTTGTTACGGCTGCCTTCAACCGAGCCCCACTTGGTCGAATTCTCCGGCGTCACCTGATTCCAGTACGTTCCGTAACTTGCAGGGACACTGCCGGCAATAACATTTCCGAGGAATTTGCTTCCATTCACCAGACCAGCATCAGCCTGATTCACCAGAACAGACGATAACAGCACACCCGCCAACGCCAAACTGCTTACCAACTTGCCTACTTTAAGCCTCAACATTATCATTTCCTCCTCACACGTATAGTTTTTTGATACCTCTCACCTAAAAATAAAACACTTACATTCCCAATTATAATAATTAGTGGCTGTTTCTCGCAACGTGTGAAAATAAAGATCTTACCCAAGAAACTTTACATCATTGCGAGATAGCTAAACATCTGGCACTTCCTTTGATACATCGTTTCGAATAAATCCAGCTTCCTATAACCTCTTACGTATCCGGGATGACAGAGTCAGCCATTTTTGCGGACCAGGGTACGGTTCATCACGCTATCTGTAACAGCAAATTCAAAGGGCACCCAACCGGGTGCCCTTTGTGCGCAACACATGTTTTCACACATGCGGATATGGAAACATTCGTTCTGCTTTATCGTATTCTCTTAGAGAGTTGATATAACACCTAAATAGTTTTAGAAGGGGTGTCCCTTTTGGTCATCTTCATTTGTTATACAGATATAGTTTTCTTTTTGATCAGAGGAGGTGCCTAAATCCTTGAATGAGGAAATCGAATACAGAATCAAACGAGTTCAAGCTGGTGAAATCCAGGATTACGCCTACATTGTAAAGGAGCATCAGCGTCAGATTTTTGTGTACTGCTGGAGGCTATTAGGAAGTGAGCAGGAGGCGGAAGAAGCTGTGCAGGATATTTTCGTCAATGCTTTTGAGAAAATCAACATGTACAAGCCCACAGCGGGCTTCTCCTTCTGGCTGTATAAAATGGCTTATCGTCACTGCCTGAACCTAATTCGCAGGAGGAATCTACAGCGTAAATTTAGGACTATCCTATACACCTCAGCTAACATGATTTCAGACAGTGCAGCGCAGGTTATGGAACGTCAGCTTTTCAGTGAACCGCTGAGCCGGGCGCTGGACCAACTGAATGCAGAGGAGCGAAACTTGCTGGTGCTGCGCATTTTTGAAGAAAAATCGTTTGGGGAAATCGGAGAGATCATGAACAAAAGCGAGGGCGCTATCAAGAAAAAATACGGCAGAACAAAAACAAAGCTCAAAAAAATTATGGAACCCATAGAGGAGGAACAAAAATGCGTGAATTACAAAACAGAAATCAAGAACAAAGCCTGAAATACACCGATTTGCAAGACAGGGGATTAAAAAACATGGACACACTGACCGAGCCAGAGAACATTTTAAAAATCCAGGCATTTGACGTCTCTGACAAAGTGATGGAACATGTCTACCAAAAGGCGAAACCCCAAAAGGGATTCATTGTGAAAATGCGTTTTCAGCCGCGTATCACCGCCCCCATAATGATCATGCTTTTTGTATTAGGCGCCTCTGTGACAGGATACGCCGCTTCGCAATATCTTGAATTCCGAAACAGCAAGGGCGATGTCGTGTTAAGTACTGCCAAAACACCTACCGAAACGGACGCCTCCAAAACGTATACATACACCTACGCAAAGTGGAACGAAGAGGTGAGAGACCGCTTGCAGCCCGGAGAGTATGCCGCCTATTACATCAAGGACGATTCTATGAATCAAAGAAACCTGTCTAATCCGGTCCTATTTGCATACAAACCGACCGAACTTTCTAGCTTCAGCAGCTTGCAGGATGAGATCAAGCGGACAAAAGCTCCATTATTCCGTAATCCCACTCATCTACCGGATGGCTACCGGTTTGATTTCGGATACGTCTATCCAGTCGCTGCATATCCTGGGATGATGGACAAAAAGGAATATCGGGCTTTAACGGATAAACTGATGCATCAAGCCGAAACCGCACCGAAAGGTGAAAATCTGTTTACTCAGAAGCTAAGCTGGGACAAATCAGACTTCTCCTTCGCACGGTATGCGAGAGGAAACGACTATGTAAACATCACTGTCACCAAATACGCTCCTGAAGTCACGAAGACGATCGTGATGCAAAATGGACAGGATTCGGCTGAGGAACTGACGATCAAAGGAACCAAGGCCTATTACATCAGGGCAAGCGAAACAAGCAAGTCCTTGGAGGTAGGAAAAAACCGACTGGGCTGGCTCGATGAAAAAAGACGTTTACACTACAACATATCTGATAACCAGAACAGTCCGCTGACCAAGGAAGATCTAGTAAAAATAGCTGAGGATTTGCTTAACAGTTCACCACAATAGCTGTAACGTCAAAAATTTATACACTAGTTAGAAACCGCTTGGTGGCCAAAACGGGATATAGAGCTTCCCCCTCCCTATATCATCAGCGTCGCTTGGTCATTTGTTTTTGAATTTTATTTTTGATGCGCATACACTTATGCAAATGCAAAAAATGATGTCTGGTTGCCGGCATCAAGACCAATCCGGCAATAGTCTTTTTGCTCCAATATTCACCGATATCACATGCTTCATATAGAAGTGCATGTTCATCAAACAACCTTTTGATTCTGCCGGGATGGGCTTCCTTTCAATATAACATTTGACGGATTGATTTAATGGGCATTTCCTCACTAACTGTTTACCTTGATATTTTTTGTATTTATTCTGCATGTACGGATTATCCTATTGCAACAGGCCAGGTCTCTTGGGGAATCACCAACCGAATGTGATCCGTACATGCAGATAGAAAATGCAGATTGGCTTCGCCTATCGGTATATCCTAGTGAATCGGGGTTGTTGCTGCGGCAATGTCCCGGAAAGCCCAATGCCCGGCCGGGACATCGGACCACCTGGCCGAATCGGCGAAGGATACCGGCTCTCTCTTCCCTACCCGATTGAACAAAGTGACCGCCTCTGCCCGGCTCAGAGTCTGGTCCGGCTTGAAACTGCCGTCCGGCATGCCATGCATATATCCGGCTTGCTGCACCCGGGCAATATCACCTTCCGCCCAGTGTCCGGCCGTATCCGGGAAGGCAGTCGAAGCTGGACCGCTCAGATTCTGCCAGCGTGCCAGCACTGTCGCCATCTCCGCTCTAGTGATCGGACGCTCCAGTCCAAAAGTGCTGCCGCTATAGCCCTTCATCCATCCGGCCATTGTCACGGTATCAATCGCTCCGGTAGCCCAGTTCTGCCCTGCAACATCCGTATAGTTGACGCGCTTCTGCGATACTGGCGATTCCACCAATGGCTGCTCGGACCGTTCAGCAGCCAGACGGGACAGAATCGCTGCCAGCTCCGCCCGTGTCATCGTACGTGCTGGTTGGAAAGTCCCGTTCGGGTAGCCGTGCATATACGGCTGCGAACGCTTATTTTCCTGCGCTCTGCCTATGCTCGCGGTCTGCTTGTCTAGATGCAACACCGTAAAGGTACTGAACTTGTTTACACTAAAGCTAAGCCCTGCCGGCTGGTTCCCGTCCCATAGCAGCATCGGCTGCAACAGCTCCCTGGTTCCGTCGCTATGCTCCACATACACGGCCAGCTTGGTCAGGAAAGCCTGGAGTTCTTCGGCAGAGGCAGAGCTTGGCAGCGACTGCTGCGGGAGTGGCAGCACCAGCTCTACAGGCTGCCCCTGGAGATTCGTCTCGATCATCACCGGTCGGCCGATAACACGAACTTCACCCTGACCTGCCGCTGCTTGCACGAGGCCATTCTGCTTGGCCCGTTCCGCTATCGTCTGGATCGCCGCTGCACCCTTTACCGGACTGAGCGTAAACTGACGGTTCCCGTCCATCGAAGCAAGCGTTGATGGAGACAGAATCAGACGCGCATGGTTCGTGTATACTTCCAGACCAACCCCCGCATCCGCCAGCGTCTTCGCTGTATCCTGTGGCAGGGCGAATTCAAGCTCGGCGATCTCATCCTTTGGATCAGGCATCACCAGCCGCACGCTGGGACGTCCTTCGGCTTTCACGCTGCTCAATGCCTCCCGTGCCTGAGCAGCTCCATAGCTGACACGATCTTTTTTCGACCCATCGGACAGCGTTGTCCGCTGAATGACAACATTGGAGAGCAAAGTACTACTGTTCTTGCCGCCATCCACTCTAGCTGTCACATTCTCACTCTGTCCGCCATATGTACCGCCGTCGTCAGTAGACGAATTCCTGGAGGAGTCTTTGCCTGGTGCTGGCGTCGGTGTCGGTACTGGAGCCGGAGATGGATCTGGTGTCGAACCCGGTGCCGGGGTTGGTGTAGGTACTGGCTCAGGTGTTGGCGTTGTACCCTCACCCGGGTTCGTCGCCTCTGCATCCCTGACGAACGTCAGATAGAAATCATCCAGCGTTCCCCACGCCCCGCCGTCTGCCTGGATGGAAGCCCCCACCGTCAGCTTGCCGTCGATTACCCGTATATCACGAATGACCGGCTGCTTCCACTGTACCCAGCCATTTACACCGGTATCCACTGTATCTTCCTTGCCGCTGGTCGTGGCAAACAATTTCATCTGCGCGTTCTTCGCATCGCCGCCCTGGATTGACATCGAGAGATCATAGTAGCCCGGCTTCAAACCGTAGACAGCCTGTTCCACCCGGAAATTGACCGCATCCGCCGAATAAAAATGCAGCGAATACTGGCCCGACTTCGCATCGGAAGCTTTGTGCTGGTAGTCCGTGTGCGGCGCGCTTTCGTTACCAGCACTTTCGTTACCATAGGTAATCTTCCACATGCTCCGGTCGCTCTGTTCAAAGCTGCCGTTCACCAGCAGATTCGGCCGCCGAATCTCCAGCGTCGCCTGCACCGGATAACCGCCTTTGGCTGTGCCGTTAATCACGTAACTGCCCGCTCCCTGGCTCACCGCTTGCTCCAAGGCCGCTTGATCCCACTCCACAGCGAGTGTTCCGGTGCTGCCATCGTTATACGTGACGGTGACTGAATCCGGCAGCGAGATGTTCTCGCCCGCGCCCGCCGTTACCGTTACCGCTTGGACCTCGTCGATCTGGAGTGCAGCAACCGCTCCGGTGTTGACGTACTTAAACACATTCAGCGAAGAAAGCGGATGGCCTGTAAAATCAAACAACGCCTGGTTGTCTACCGCGCTGCCACCGTACCATTTTCCTGCATCGTCAGGGTCATATTCCGCAGCATAGCTGGCCGCCCAGCCGGAACCATATTGTTCCCACAGCCGTTTGTTCTGCTCGACATCTGCTTTCGGTCCCACTGGCAGCCAGGCCGGCTCCCAATAAAATACACCAATGCCTGCATCGCCTACATTGGACACCGCTTCAATGACATTACGGACTGACGTAGCCTGCCCCTGAGCACTGATCGGATAGTCCAGCGTCTGTCCCGAGCTTCTCGGAGCGGTGTTCTCATGTCCATCGCCATCTTCAGATGTATACGCATAGGATGTTTCTGCCACCATCACTTTTTTACCATACGTATCTGCAACCTGCTTCAGCACTGCTGTGAGATTGCTCAGCGAACCGTGCCAGAACGGATAATACGAGCTGGCAAAGACATCATAGTCCACATGATTGTCCGACAGCGCCTTCGCATAGGAAGCATAACGGCCCGGCGTCTCCGGGTTGGTAAAATGCAGTGCCACAAGAATATTCGGATCGACAGCACGCACCGCCTGGCTTCCCTTATTAAATAAAGCACTAATCCTCGTCCAATCCTTCTCCCCGACAAACGACTGATTCGTCTCATTGCCGACCTGCACCATCCCTACATCTATGCCCTGATCAAGCAATTGCTGCAGACTATTCCGGGTATAGTCGTACACCGCCTGCTCCTTGTCAGCAAAACTCAGGCTCTGCCAGGCCTTCGGCACATGCTGCTTGCCCGGATCGGCCCAGAAATCGGAATAGTGGAAATCTACCAGCAGCTTCAGGCCGTTGGCAGTCGCCCGCTTGCCGATTTCAACCGCTTTGGCCAGATCGTTATTCCCGCCGCCATAGCCGTTGCCTTTGGCATCATACGGATGATTCCACACACGCACCCGGATATAGTTTACGCCCGATTCCTTCAGCGTCCGGAATATGTCCTGCTCGGTGCCCTGTTCGTTATAAAAGCGTACTCCACTCTGCTCCAGGGAAAGAATACTGGATATATCGACACCTTTGATAAAATCAGGCTTCAATCCCTCAACCTTCTTCACGAAAATATCCGCTGCCACCGGCTGGGTCGTATCCGTGCTGACCTGCTTTAAGGAAAAACGGTCCAGATAGCCCCACGCAGCCGCAGCGCCGCTGATCCTCGCTCCAATGACCAGATCGGAAGTTTGCTCGGTCAGCACGAATTTCAAGGTCACGCTTCCCCATTGGTTGTAGCCTGACGTTGACACCTCACTGCTCTGATCGATACCTGCGAATACCTGTACATGTCCCGCTGCAGCATCGGAGCCGCCCATCGATTGCACCGACAGCTCATAGCTGCCTGGCTGCAACGTCAGAAGCTTTTGGCTGACTGTGACCTGCTGATTCGCCGGCGCAGCGTCGTTGATCCAATACTTGAACGCATACGTGTCTTCGGACGGCGTAATAAATGGATCACTGGCATAGGCATAATGCTGAATATCCACCTGCTTCCAATCCGATGCTTCGACCTGCCACGATTGATCACTCCAGAAGTTCGTCTCGAACCCCCCGTTTACGACTGCCGAAGGATCGGCCGATTCTGCCGCCGCTGCTGGTGTCAGCCGCATCGGCCACGAACCGAACACGAACACGATCGCCACCACCAGCAACAACCATGCCTGTCTCTTTCTTCTCATCTCCCTGTCCCCTTTCTTCAAACCCGAATAACCATAAGTGATTCCACTTTATAAAGCGCTTACACAATTACTGTGAACACTATATCAGACACCTATGATCGGAAACATGGGAGGATTGCAACATTTTGTATTCTTAAGCAAGCATTTTAGCGGTGGGAAGACCTCCCACCGCTTGGCGTTGTTGCTGATGTGATTTTAATGCATATCGTAGGATTATTTACCAGTGAATTGGGCCTGAGTCATTGCATATTTCATTATTCCTGCATTCAAAAATTAACGATGGAGCGGTTCTTTTTGTCCCAGACCAAGCGTCTGCGTTGTGGAAGCATGAATTTCTTGGAAAAGCTCCGGGTTTTCCGCTAGTGACACACCGTAAGAAGGAATCATTTCTTTTATTTTCGGCTCCCATTCTTTCATATGTTGTGGGAAGCATTTTTCTAATACTTTCAGCATCACGTTAACAGCAGTAGAAGCACCTGGAGAAGCACCGAGCAATGCAGCTACCGAGCCATCAGCCGCACTAACCACTTCTGTACCAAATTGAAGGGCTCCTTTACCAGCCTCCGTATCTTTGATCACCTGCACACGTTGGCCGGCTACTACGATCTCCCAGTCCTCGATTTTGGCGTTCGGAATAAACTCGCGTAATTCTTCCAGGCGCTTTTCATTCGATAACATCACTTGCTGGATCA
Organism: Paenibacillus kribbensis; assembly: GCF_002240415.1. Classification (NCBI taxonomy): domain Bacteria; kingdom Bacillati; phylum Bacillota; class Bacilli; order Caryophanales; family Paenibacillaceae; genus Paenibacillus; species Paenibacillus kribbensis. Next base: position 5,749,964 of record NZ_CP020028.1, on the reverse strand, counting down.
GGTATTTGGTCAATGCCATCTCTTTTGCGCCTGCCGCCAACATCGTACAGAGGTTATTTGGTTTTACAGAACAGATCAGATCCAAATTTGAACCCGTTTTCAAAAACTTGGGTGAGAAACCGGCAAACGGTCCAAACAGCAGTGCTTTTTGGTTGCCGATGTATCTCGTATCCAGATGTGGAACAGACATGGGAGGCGCACCAATCTTGGCTTTACCGTATACTTTGGCATGGTGCTGCGCGACAACTGCAGGATTTTTACATACCATAAAAAGCCCACTTACCGGAAATCCTCCGATATGCTTGGACTCAGGAATACCGGTTCTTTGTAGTAAAGGCAGACTTCCGCCCCCACCGCCGATAAAGACGAACTTGGCAGTATGGTATTCGATTTTGCCGTTATCCAGATTTTGCACTTTGACTTCCCACGAGCCATCGCTCGTACGTTTAATATCTTTAATTTTATGCTTGTAATAAATCTCGACATTTTTACTTTTTAAATGATCAAACAACATGCGTGTTAAAGCACCAAAATTGACATCTGTTCCAGAGTCGACTTTGGTCGCCGCAATCGGTTCATTTAATGTACGGCCTTCCATGATCAGCGGAATCCATTCCTTCAGTTTTTCAGGATCATCGGAAAATTCCATTCCCTGAAACAGAGGAACATCTGAAAGCGCTTTAAACCTTTTTTTCAAAAAAGATACATTTTCATCACCTGTTACCAAACTCATATGAGGTATTGGCTTGATAAAGTCCTGTGGGTTACGAATTAAATTGCTGCTTACAAGAAAAGACCAAAACTGTCTTGAGAGCTGAAACTGTTCATTAATGTTTACAGCTTTACGAATATCTATAGATCCGTCAGCTTTTTCGGATGTATAGTTCAGCTCGCATAGTGCAGCATGGCCTGTACCCGCATTATTCCATTCGTTAGTGCTTTCTTCTCCTGCGTTTGCGAGTTTCTCAAACACTTTAATTTCCCATTCTGGTGCTAACTCTTTCAGCAATGATCCCAGAGTCGCGCTCATGACTCCGGCACCAATTAAGATAACGTCTGTTTTTTTCTGCATTCCGCTCATAAAAACCTTCCTTATCTTTTTGAATTTGCAAAAAAAGAGCAGGCCCTCCTGCTTAGGTGATACAAGAAGCAAGGCTCCACTCAGGAACATATCTTTTCTTTTCTGTCTCCATTATAGCTTAAATATAAGCATTTAAAAATTATATCGTCTTTCCTCTGATAATTATAAACTACTTTTGCTAAAAAGTGAGAATTCTCTTCAGAAAAAAAGGATTTAGCGTTAGAACTATTTTAACCGAAAATGGGGCCTTCGCAATAATCCATGACATACTAATGATGAGTGGATTATTGCTGATGGGTAATATTTTATCTTGCTGGAGATGGAATTATGTCTTAATCATATCCATATTATGCGGGCAGAGTTGTCGGGTGATTCATAAAAACAGTTAAAAATCTCTATGTCCCCTTGATTTAAGTCAATGATCGGTCTTACTCCTCCTATTAAAATAAAATTAACAATGTGTTATAGGAGGCTACTTTATGGCTACCTCAGTGAGAGAACTATCCAATGAGCGAAAATCCGCTTTAACTGCTGGTACATTACTTATCATCATGGCACTCGCTGCATTTTTTTCCTATGGTTTTGTCCATAGAAGTCTTGTGATGGAGGGTGATGCCAGCACCACATTTAACAACATCCTGTCATCAAATGGTCTTTTTGACGCCGAAATTTTGGGGTGGATCATCATCCTGATCGAACAAATTCAATCACTCATGATGCTGTTTCTTGAAGCATTCGAATTTATTTGGTCTATTGGTTTGATCTTTTTTGGAGGGCATCTGTTGATTGTGGGCTATGTGGCTTTAAAATCAGACAGCATTCCTAAAGTTATCAGCATTTTATTGTTGCTTGCTTCAATAGGCTATATTGTCATTCACCTAAGCAAAACGTTTCTTTCACAATATGATGGGGTAATTGCAATACTTAATCTTGTTTTTGCTATACCCATGATTGCAGGAGAACTGGGCTTTGGGATATGGCTGCTGCTCAGAGGAGCAAAACTTCTCAAAAGAGCATGACAGCTTTTCTAAAAATCATGGGTATTGATCCGCTTCTTGATTCTACTTAATGACTCTGGAGTAATACCAAGATAGCTTGCCAATTGATGCTGAGGTACACGATTGACTAGATGAGGTCTTTTTCGTAATAGTGCTTTGTAGCGTTCTTCAGGTGTAGAAGCTATAAATGAAGCCAATTCATCTTGTACCTCGCCCAGGTTTTCTTCCACCATCTTGCGTATCATGGATTCCAATTGTGAAAATTCGTCCAACATGTCTTTTTTGGCAATAAGATCACCAACAACTAATACACAGTCTTCTAGGCAAGTGAAGGTGTACGCAGATGGCTTAATTTGTTGATGACGGTTGAAAATCGAGACCGCTTGCTCTTCTGTGTAGAAATTGGATGTGACCTCTTTTCCCGTTTCATCTATCGAGTACTGCCTTACGCATCCTTTCAACACGAAATAACATGTTGTGGGTACGTCCCCTTGTCTAAGGAACACGGTTCCCTTTTTATATTCCTCAATAAGGATTTTTTCAGCGATAGCCTGTTGTTCCTCATCGTTAAAATATGTAAATTTCATCATATGATTGAACAATATGCTTTTCATTGTCCTCTCCCTTCAGCTCATACATTCGTTATTATGGTCAGTGTCATTCCATCTGAATCTCCAATTTATATCATGAACCTAGTTCCCAAGTAAAAATAGGAGTCGGTGCATGTTTGCTCCGTAAATCCGATTGGAGAGTCAATGTAAACAAAATAGGCCTGCCAAGCCTTGATCATTGTCCATTCCAATCTGCAGGACATGAATACGATGATATTGACAGGAGGTGACATTCTGCATGCCCAAAAAAACAGCAGCCCGCAATGTCGAGAATCAAGTCTATTCCAACCGTGTCGTCAGATCTGAGTTCGACCGGAATTGGCGAACCGTTGTGTCAAGAAGCGGCTACGTGATCTATATTGCAACAGCCAACCACGCGAAAGTGACCGTCTTGTTGGCTAACGGTTCGAGCAAGTTGCTCATCTTCAACAAAGGCGGACGAGTATTGGTTGGCGGCGGCGGAACAAGCCACTACAGCAAGCCGCATATAGCGAGAAATTTGTAGGTAGAATGTAAATAAAAAAAAATTGTCCTGCTTTCACCTTTATAGGGAAGCGGGGCTTCTTCCATCTGGACGGCTCATTAGACTTGCTGGCTGAAGTCAATCGCGAACAACCGCTGCTGCTCCCCTCCATCGGCAGACTGAACCGTCCTTCTTTATGCATCCCGATCGGCACGACACTTTCTTTCAATTCGGTTTATGCCGTGATATTCGCATTGCTTAATCCACATACGTAAGACTTCATGATGAACTCCTAATGATTCCGCTATGGATTTCACGCCTTCATTACCAGTCTGATATCTATGAATGACTTCCAATTTCTGTCCTAAACTGAATTTAGACAAAAAAACCGCACCTCCATTGTTAGTTGCGTCTAACAAATGGGGTGCAGTTCATATATAGGGCTGCTTTTGTATTGTGGGCTAATTGCTTGTATATTTCACCCAATCGTATTCCGCGTATAGCGGGTTAGCTCCGTTATACGGTCCTAACCAGTCGTCAACGCCAGTGCCATTCCATAAATTCATCATAATCTTGCCTGGAGTGCTCGGTATGTTCGTAGTTGCTGTATGCTTTAGAACCCCGTCAACGTACCACTTAATGTACCCTGGCTGCCAATCGAAAGCATAGGTGTGAAAGCCTGTTGATGCATCAAAGCCCAGATCGATAATCTTCTCATGACCACCAACCCCGTTTGTAAAATAGTTAAATTGTACTTTTGTCGTGTCTTTTCCTAAAAATTCAATATCTATTTCATCCCATTGCGTACCGTGAGCAGGTCCGGTATACGTGAAAAAGGAAGATACGATTCCTGTATTTTTAGCAGGCTTCATGCTGACCTCGTATAAGCCGTATCTGTAAGTATTAGTCGATCGATACTCTCCGCTGTCAAATTGATTGTACGCAGAGCTCGTTAGACCAAGCTTCATTTTGCCATCGTTAGTAAAATTGACATTGTTGGCGCGCCAAGTGCAATTAAACATGTTTCCATTGGAATATCCATCCGCCTTTTGCCATGCACCAGAATTGAAACCATCAAGTGGTTCCCAAAAAACATTCTCCGCATAAACGCTTACCGAAAAAAACAGAGAGACCATACCAATCGTCACTAGAGTGAACCAAGACTTCTTCTTCATCTTACACCTCCATAAAAGATTGTCCGAACATGAAAGAAGTCGCGAAAAACGATGAACTATTGCAAATATTCGCCATTTTGCTGCACAAAAATAGAACGCTTTCATACTCGGTATCTTCACTATATATCGATTTACTAAAAAAAAGCAATATTAGATTATTCTTCCCTCTCTTATTCCAACAAAAAAATTTCTTTTTTAACCTGCCAGAGCGCTAATCCAACGGACCTTCAAACCTTGAATCCGCTTCCATTATATACGCTATGCAAAGTTAACAATACTATGACATCTCGAAAACATAAAAATGATAAAGTGAGCTACGCAGCCGCGGAAAAGTATTTCCGCTTCTGCATGCATTCATCCATTTTAAATGAACAAGGAAGGAAGAACGGAAAATATGCCGAAAAATATCAGCCCCAAACGATCAACCAAAACAGGTAGTAGCTTCACATTTGGATTTTAAATGTACACGATGAACAGCATGAGAAAACATAACAGTTGGAGGCTTATTTAAAATGATACCCAAAAAACGGTTTTTTCGATTATTTTCGCTCTCCCTGGTGTGCAGCATGCTCGTTACAGGGCTCCCTATATCTAAAGGATACGCTGCTCCTGAAGCTCAGATTCAGACCGAAACTAGTAACGGAAAATGGATGACAGGTGAGTATCATACACACACCTATCAGTCTGATGATGCACAGGAATCCCTTACGAGCGTGTTGGACCATGCGTTTGAGCAAAACCACCTCGATTGGCTGGCCCTTTCCGATCATCTGCGGATGTCAAGCCGAGACGATAACGGAACTACGCTGTCTGGAGGTGCAATTCCGTTATCCAAGGGACTGGCACTTTACCAGGTGCCTAAAATAAAAGAGCTGCAAAACTCAGGAAAATACAAAGATAAAATTATCTTTTCCGGCTTTGAGTGGGACATGCCTCAATATGATCATGCAGGGGTAGGCCTCCTCACGGATCATCCGGGATCGGAAGAGGAACTAAAGGCGATTAACCAGTTCGAATATATGTTTACCAATCGAAGCGAAAGCTCGTTTGATCCCGCAAATGTAGCCGAGTGGAAGCTACAAGGCAACAGAGCTTACTCGACAAAACAAGATACCCGGACCGCCATACAATGGCTCAAAGATCACTACCCCGACAGCTATGTTTTCATCAATCATCCTTCGAGAAAAAAAGGGAGCAGCTCGGAAATTAAAATATCGGATATCCGTGATTTTAATAATCTTGCCCCTAATATTGCTTTTGGGTTTGAAGGCATGCCCGGCAACCAGATGTCTCCAGACAGAGGGGAAACCGTCGATGTGTATGGCGGGGCAGATATCACGCTTGCCAAAGTTGGCGGCGTCTGGGATGCGCTGCTTGGAGAAGGGCGTAAATTCTGGACTTTCTCCAATTCTGATTTCCATTTCAATATCAGCAAAGACCGGAAATACTCTAGTGGTTACTGGCCCGGCGAATACTCTAAAAATTACACATGGGTGAACGGTAACACCATGAAAGCCGTTGTGGACGGTATGCGATCAGGAAAATCATTTTCCGTCTATGGCGATTTAATTAACGCACTTGATTTTAACATCACCAGCGGTGGAAAAAAGGAAGAGACAGGCGGCAATCTTCAGGTCACACAAGGAGATAATCTTCAGCTTACGATCCGGTTCAAGAGCCCTGAAAAAAACAATAACGGGGAGCCTGTTCAGGTTGACCATGTGGATCTGATTGCAGGGGATGTTACCGGACCGGCAGCGTCTGGAACTGCTGAATATACCAAGAGCACCAATGATTCAACCAAGGTGCTTCGTCGATTTACCAGCAATGACTGGACGACAGACGCCGAGGGTTACCATGTCATCACTTATAAATTGGATGCTGCGAGCAAAAATCAATATTTCCGGCTGAGAGGCACCAACCTGGGAATCAACGTACCTGGAGAAACCAGTAACGGGGAACCTCTGATTGATCCAAAGAATACGACCACTGATAACGAAACCCGTTTTTCGGAAATTAACAAACGCAACTATTCCGATATGTGGTTCTATTCCAATCCGATTTTTGTGAGCGTTGAGCCTTACAGTGACCAACAGGCCGTCGATCATACAGCAGCCACCTTGAGCTTGGGTGATACAAGTCAAGTCACCGATGATATTACACTGCCGCAAGAAGGCGAGCACGGGACGATGATTCAATGGGAAAGCTCCAATCCGGACCTCCTGAGCCATGATGGACATCTGCTTGTTCGTTATCCGCGGGAGAACCAGCCGCTTACGTTGAAAGCTACCATTACGCGTGGAGACGTAAGTGTAACCAAACTGTTCGATGTAACGGTCAAAGGTCTTGACGACATAACATCCGTAGAACTTTTGGGCTCCATGAAAACAGCCGATGGACAAGGCTATACAGGTGGACAATGGACAAACCAAAGCGTTACCGCCAGTGTGTATTCAAGTGTATACGCCGAGCCTGTGACGTCCGTCAAGCTGGAGTTATCCATGGACAAAGGCGAGTATCAGCCTTATATAGCTAACCAACCTATTGAGGTTTCCCAAGAAGGCAAGCATACGCTTGATTTCAGAGCAACGGATAATTTGGATAGACAAGCCGTACTTTCCCTGCCGATAATTATCGACCATACGGCCCCGGTAATTACGCTAAAAGGGACCCATCACGTGACTCTGAAACAAGGGTCCTTATACAGCGAGCAAGGGGCCGATGCTACCGATAATTTCGGGGTTTCGGGAGACGTTCTGGTGAGCGGTACGGTAGATACCACAAGACCAGGGACATACACTCTACGTTACAACGTGAACGATCTGGCGAGGAACGCAGCACAAGAAGTCGTACGCACCGTATCTGTAGAGGCTGGGAAGAAAAACGATTCAAATGATAATGACAGCCAATCTGGGGGTAGCTCGAATAGCGGTTCAAACAACAGTTCCTCCGGCCAGACTAGTGGCGGTGGCGGTAGTGGTAGTGGAGAAACGAACACTAGCAGCAAGCCTGCAAACGAACAGCCTTCAACTATGCAAATAGATGTAAAGGCGCAGCAGGGATCGAAGGGGGCTCTCAACGGTGTGTTCAGCATAGACATTCCGACAGGGGCCGTGAATTCGGACGGTCAAGTTCGCGCTGTCGTTCTGCCGAAGGATCAAGCCCCAGCAGCGGGAAATCTTCAATTGTTAAGCCAGGTACTTGAATTGAACAGCACATCCGGTAATAACTTGAGCAAGCCTGTGAATCTCACCGTTCATTATCAAGCAGATAAAGTTGCCCAGGACAGCAAGCCAGCAGTCTATTATTATAACGAATCACAGCAAAAATGGATCTACCTTGGCGGAACTCCAAACGAAGACGGAACCGTCACCGTCAGCTTCAATCGCTTGGCTAAATTCGCCGTATACGATTATAAACCATTGGCACTCAGCGATTTGAATGGACACTGGGCGCAATCGTATACTGACCGTTTGATCGGTATGAATGTCATCCAGGGATTTGAGAACCAGACGTTCCGTCCCAATGATCAAATCACACGCGCTCAATTTGCCAAAATTCTCGTTAACGCATTGGGGCTGCGTCTGTCCGATGAGGAAACCACCTTTGCCGACGACGGCAAAATTCCTTCCTGGGCCAAGGCTCAAGTGGCAGCGGCTGCCAATGCCGGACTGATCACTGGCTACAAGGAGCAAGGAAAAACGGTCTTTAAAGCAAATCAGGTCATCACCAGAGCAGAAATGGCCGTCATGATCTCCAAAGCGCTGAACTCAAATGCTAGCGGCTCTCAAGGTACAGTGAATCCGTTCCGGGATACATCCAGTATTCCAGCATGGGCGCAATCATCGGTGAATACTGCGGTTTCCGCAGGCATCCTGAACGGATACGAAGATAGCACCTTCCAGCCGGATGCCGAGGCCACCCGAGCGGAAACGACCGCGATGATCTACAAGCTGCTTGACGCATTGCATATCTAACAGGTTTCCGAGAATATGATAGCTCCCCTTACAGTAGACAGGTTAAATCATAAAACCTGCTGCCTGCGAGGGGAGCTTTTTCATGTCAAAAATACAATCTAGTGCACCAGAGGGCAGAAATGCATACCGGGCAGATGGGTGTTAAGGCAGTGACTGTAAAAACGGCATAACTAAAAACCACCTTGGCAAAGTGGCGTCGTCGTTATAAATTTACAGATAAGAGGGATTAGAGACACGAAAAGCTTCAAGCGGTGTATGAATCTCTGCTTAAGCTTGAAGAAAGTGCCAACGCCATCTCTCTCAGTTTCTGAAAATGAACAACCAGGAAAAATTTTATTATAATTGATAAACCCAAGGACATGTGATGCGAATCGCCGCTGCATGTCCTTTTCATTTTGTCGCGGCATTCAAACGACTCTGGACCACCCTGCTGTGTCCGGATGGGATGGGAAGATCATGAGTTTCAAAACCGTGGTCCCGTTCTGCAAGAAGAATACCAAAAAGAGAGCCCGTCAAGGCAAGCTTTATGCCTTGACGGGCAGCAGGGGGAGATTTTAACGCTTTTCCTTTACTTGACTAATGGTAGTAATTTGACCGCATTTCATATTTAGTAATTTCGAATTTCATTATAAAATTATTGACTATAAGTTACATTCTTTCTTTTGGAAAAATCCAGTTAATTGCCTTCCAAATCCTAATTCCCCTAGTGCCGAATACAAATTTAATGTTTTTTCTATAGAAAGATCATTTAATAAATTTTCAATTGCAATTCGTTCTTTATGACACGAGTTCCCTTTTGTTGAATCATTAATATAATTAGTATTTGGATTAAACAAGTTTAAATCAATAGGATAATCACCGATGAAATATTCTTCAGAAAATCCCGCTTCTTTACATAAGCTTGCTAATCCCATTCTATTAAAATATGAAATATGATCGGGACTTACAACCCAATAATTTCTTGAAACATAATTTTCCTCATATAGTTTCTTTTGAATAGGCGAAAAGTCGTTTGGAACTTCTATGATAAGAACTCCATTGGGCTCAAGTAGGCTCGAGCAATACTTTAAGGTTTCCAAAGGATCGAGAAGGTGCTCAAGTACATTATCCAACAAAATACAATGGTATTTTCCCTTATTAAGACTTGATTTAATGGTCTTTTCAATATCCCCGACCAAAATGTCTTCTACACAATCCGGGTTAAACTGCTTACAGCCGTAATTACTAAAATCCATTCCTGTTACTTGCCATGACTTCTCCCTAAAAAACTTTAATGCCCAGCCTTCACCACAACCGATATCCAAAAATTTATAAGATTGATTAGAGTCCAATTCACCAATTAGTTTTCGAATAAGATAATATTTTCTTTCCAATTGATTATTGGAATAAGTAATTTCTTCGGGAGAATAGCTTGCTTCATAGCTCCCCTTAGGATCCTGATAATATTTTTTAGAATAATATTCATCAAGTTCGTCTTTAGTAGGCTTATTTTTCAATTCATAATAACCATATTGATTCAAAAACACATGTTCATACATTGAGCGGCTCCCCTTTTAGCAATGAAGGTATGATAAAAATTGAATAAATGAAAAATCAAAACGATCACATTGCTGATAAATAAATATAATCTACGTTTGCAAAGTCCTCTGGAAGAAAATTTAACAGGGGATAGTGGAACCAACTATAAAAAGCACCATCTATTAACCACGAATCACATAAAACACGTGTATTACACATGCGCTAGAAATATATTAACACGCATTCGAAAAGCTCTCCTCATTGTGAGATATAGTATTGACAACTTATTTATCGTCAAAACACGTCGACTATCTTAGACATTTTTCATAAACATAACAAATCCAAAATGAGTGTAAACTATGTTTCTATGTTCTCCTTATACGCTATAACGGCTAAATTTTGTTAAAGCCTTTGAAGCAGGCTGATTAACACCTTGATAACCCTAATTATTTCTCTCAAAAGAAAAAGACCTCACAGCTTGGTTAATAATTATCGGCAATTTTTCAACGATATCAAAAGAGGAAATAAACATGTATGGCGGCCATGAATATGTCAGGGTGCGGACACTTGGCAAATTTGATGACGAAGACCGGGATCATTTTTATTCCTTGTTAGAAAGTGATGGTGTGGGCTAGCCCCCTTCGAGTGGTCAAAGGGGGCTTAAAGTCCGCAGGTATACGATTATTCGTCATCCTGCGTGGCCGGACCAGCCGAAGGCATCAAGCCTTTAACGGCGCCGAGGAACGGACGAATGGACTTGATCATGCCATAGCCCATCTTCACGACCGGGACAAATTTCTGGATCATGCCGAACAGCCGCAGGCCGCCCCCAAGCATACCACCAAGCCCTCCTGCGCCCGCAGTGGCGCCGCCAAGCCCGCCCAGGCCGCCTAACAGCGAGCCCATCATCGGTAGGAATGCCGACACCTGGGCGTCCGGCTTGTGGGAGCGCGAACGGCCAGACGATTTACGCGCGCCGCTTCTTCGGTTACCGAGACGGACGCCCGGGGCATGCGCACCAGCTCTGCGTTTGAGAGATCGGGAGTCTTGCTTCCCGGAAGAAGCACGTGGAGGGGCTCCAGCGCTGGCAAGTACCAACCCGCCGCAATTAACGTCGGTGATGTAGCCGACGTAAGTCTCTCCGCTATGCAGAGTGACGCAGACCGGACGGCCCTGAAACTTCTTAGCCCGTGCACGCATCCCCTTCGATTGTGCCATGGAAGTTCACCTCGCTCACTGATTATAATTCAGTTTACGCCAGGGGCGGGCTGCCTGCCTGTGCGAATGGGGCATGCGCACCCCGAAAATCGCTTAATGGGCTCGCCGCCGCTCAAGTCCTCCCAAGGATAACCCCACTAACCATGGCTCCACTTTGGGGTCTCTAAGCCGAAACGCCTCACTTGTGCCTCCGCTTCGCTCGTCGCTTGTTTAGCTATTTAACGAGTAAAGCTTCAAAAAATCAGAATAGTATAACCGAGAAAAGACACGTCTCTAGCCTGCTGGGCTGGAGCCTTTTTTATGAACCCCACACAAAGAGTAAAAAAAGTAGGTGTTAAGAAGGAAATCGGCTATTGAGCATGTGATGGAGCAACAAGCGAATGAAAACGTGGATATTATGTATGTATGGGGATGCTAAAGGATTCACACAGCTATGGGATCAAATGAGTAGTGAGAAGAAAGGGCGCCCGCGGCCTTCACTTATGATACAGCTCAGTTTAACGGGTCTATCAGCGAAGAATAAGGGCACCTAAATGGGTGCCCCCTAAACTGGATCAATTGAAATAATTACTCGAACTTTGGCTCTCCTAAGGAAATGCTTAATAAGGTGCCGACTATAGCGAGGTTAGACCTACTTAAAAAAAATCACGTCCTCCAAGGGAGAACGCGATATGAAGCAACTTGACCCTGTGTTTCAACATCGTCATTTACGCTTTCGGGCGATTACCGCTAACCGGCCGTTTTCGGTCGAGTACTCACACGTTGACAGTACAATAAGCCTGTCGCCATACCGGGCTGTTACGCCCGTGTCGTAAAGAGCAAGTTTTTTGATGTTCTGAACATACGAATTGAACTCGGCTGGCGTATTTACCTTCTCAATCTGGTAGTATTTAAAAACGTCGTCCGATTTGCGATAAACTTTTGACAGAATAACGGCAACAATCTCATACTCTCCCTTTTCGTAAAGCGTACTGAACTGCAACGTAGCATGCTCTTTATAGAAGCTTTCTTTCTTGTACTTCATCAAATCTTTAAACATCCAGCCGCTGTTCATGTGATGCCCGTGAATCAGCAAAATGTCCGAACCGTTGATCTGGCTATGCTCGTCCAAAAAGGGGAGGCCGCTTTTGCTTTCCTTTTTATTGAAATCATGATTGAGATAGTACTGCGCATCCTGTGGATTCTGCATGACCGGGTACTCAATTCGTGTGCCGTCAATCTTCAGCCAACCGACGATGTCTGGGTTTCTCTCGTAAAGCTCTCGAAATTCGGGAAGCATGATCGACCCATGTGCTTTCGTGATTAAAGAGGAGGGGAGCGCCTCCCCTCCTCTTTTGTTCGATCCTTCCTCCCAAACTTTTGTCAGCTCTTCAATTTTCTGTTGCTCGGCATAATCCCACAGGAGTATTCTCGCAATATTGACGAGAGAAAATACCAACACAAGGAAGGAAACGACGATAAGAATTTTTTTAATTTTACTCATTTTCTTACCGCCTTTTCCGGTTACTGGATGTGTTTTTTCTTCTTGCTACTGAGTAAACAGAACCCGATCGTAATCAAGGACATCAGCGCCAAAGCCATATAGAACATTGGCGGTGCGCTGCTATCTCCTGTTTTCGGAACATTGTCCAGCTCGTTGTCGACGTTGCCGACTCGGTTGTCGCCTTCGTCGGTTCCATTGTCGACGTTGCCAGCTCCGTTGTTGACGTCGCCGGTTCCGTTGTCGACGTTACCAGCTCCGTTGTTGACGTTGCCGGTTCCGTTGTCGACGTTACCAGCTCCGTTGTTGACGTCACTGGTTCCGTTACCGACGTTACCAGCTCCGTTGTTGACATCGCCGGTTCCGCTGTCGACGTTACCAGCTCCGTTGTTGACATCGCTGGTTCCATTGCCGACGTTGCCAGTTCCGTTGTTGACATTGCCGGTTCCATTGCCGACGTTGCCAGCTCCGTTGTTGCCGTTGTCGGTTCCGCTATTGCTGTTGCCGGATCCAGTTCCGCCACCGCCACCGCCACCGCCGCCGCCATTGCCGCCGGAACTTACCGGCTTCAACTGTATATTGTAGGGTACGATGTCGCTTCCGACCGAGATAGTTGGGCTTGTATGCGTCTCATACCCGGCTTTCGTTACAACCAAATAGTAATCCGTGTCCGGGAACACCATATACGCATATGCGCCGTTTGCGTCGCTGTTCTGACTTGGGCTGACGTTATCGTTCGGCGCAAAGCCTGGAATCATAGGCAACGTTACTTTCATGCCTGGCACGATGCCTTTCGCCTTGTTCTCCGGTGTATCAGCATAGTACAGCGTCACTTCGGCACCTTCAATCGTTGTACCGGTCGTTGCATCCGTAATGATGCCATACGGGTCAACAAGCTCCTGAGAAATATTCAATTCCCCGTTCGCCTTCACGTCCAGCTCCGCATCCCGAATGATCGTCAGTTCTTTGCCCGGCGCAACTTCGTAACGCACTTCCATTTTGTAGTTCTTCGCGGATAAGCCATCCACAGAGAATGCCCCGTTCGGTTGCAAGTTGAATGCTTTCAGAGCGCCGTTCTCATCCACAACATATTGGCCGTTCGCATCCCGTAAATAAATGCGCATCTTCCCGGCGAGTTCGCCGTTCAGCAGCGAAGACTGCCCTGCAGGCTGCTTCAGAAGCACGACGCCTACAGCCGTAATGTGCGCTGGAACCAGCTCGCCGCCCTTCACCTCGCCGTCAACTTCCGCTTTTTGCGTGAAAGTGATCGACTCGTCAGTACCATTCACTTTGATCTGTTTCGTAAAGCTAATCGTATAGTCGCCACCATACTCCACAGGGTGGAAGTACGCGCCATTGGCATCGGTCGTGATCTCGTGCTTCTCGCCATTCTTTTCATCGGTGATGACAACGGTCGCATTCGGAATCACTTCTCCCGTTGTATTGTCGCGCAGCACTCCGGTGACAGCCGCCGGTACGGCGGTTACCTTCGTGTCAGCGGTCAATTTCCCTTCCGTCAGACTGTCCACCTTGGCCGTGATGTGATGCTCCTCGGGCGTTGTGGTGTTCAGCTTTGGCGGTGTATAAGGGATGACCGCTTTTCCTTGCGCATCGGTCTTGGCTGTTACTTCCGATTGATCAGGCAGTGTGAAGACGACATCCTGGTTCGCAACCGGCTTCCCTTCATAATCAGTCAACGTTGCCGTCAACTGCGAAGGCGTCGTGCCGTTGCCGGGAACGACCGCAGGATCTGCCGTCAGCGTCAGTTGGCCCGTGAGATACTTCGCATTGACGAAGCGGGCTTCGGCAATCTTCTTCTCCACGATCGTGCCGCTATACGTCCGATTCGCCGGATCGGTGGTGTAATCCTCGGCCGTATAATCGGTCTCGGTGACGATATAGCTGTCACCGCTCGGAATACCTTCAATAGCAATGGTTTCCCCATGCTTGAGAGTAATCTTATCGTCGGACTTGATCGTTCCCTGCGTGCCGTCCGACTTCGTGTAGGCGTACGCCTTACCTGTGGCGGCATCCGGGAATTGGACAGTAAACTCAAATTCTTTATTCTTGTCCGCCCCGGTGCCTTCCACCGTCTCCCCGATCAGCAGGCCGCCGTACACCATCCTCGTGTTGACGACCTCGGCTTTATGTTCGCCCTCCTCGGCAATGGTGCCGGTCGTTTGCCGGTCCGGCCAAGTTGTCGTGTAGCCTTCGTTCATATAATCGGCCTCGGTGACGGTGTAGGTTGTATCCTTGGGAATCCCAGCGATGACGGCGGTTTCCCCATGCTTGAGGGAGATCATGCCGCCGGACCCGACAGTTCCCGTCGCTCCGCCCGATGTCGTATACGTATACGTTTTACCCGCACCCGGGCCACCGAAAGTGACAGTGAACTCGAACGCCTTGTTCTTGTCCCCGCGGTTGCCCGCGACCGTCTTCCCGATCGTCAGCTTGCCGGGAAGGTACTTGGCATTGACGAACTTCGCTTCGGCAGTTTCCTTCGCCACAATGCTGCCGGTACGCGTCAGACTCTCCGGATTGGTAGCGTAGCCTTCGCCCGTGTAATCCTTCTGGACGATGGTGTAGGTGATGCCATCCGGGATATTCTTGATGGTAATGGCCTGGCCGCCTTTCAGCTTAACGGTTCCGCCGCTGGCCATGGTCCCGCTTACTGAGCCGGAATAGGCATAAGACTTGCCGTTGCTGAAGGTAACCGTATATTCAAAGTCCTTGTTCGGGTCTGCCCCTTTCCCCTCTATCGCCGTGTCCAGCTTCAGATCGCCGGGCACCCACACAGGGGTTGGCACAACCAGCGGTTTGGCGCTGGTTACCTCCACCCCGTCCACCCAGATGGGGTTCCAGGGAGTTGAAGCTACACGCACCTGATACACCGTCGTGGTCGGAAGATAGGTGATCGGGTCAATATAGGTTTGTTTGAGCACGTAAAGCCCCGCTTTGACAAACAGGCTAAGCTTGCCGTCCGCACCCGTAGTTCCACCAGTGACCTCAGTTACGCCGTCGGGCTCATACAACGTGAATACTACACCACTGAGCGGCTTGCCTGCAGGGTCGACCTTGAGCAGATCCAGCTTGCCCTGGGTCTCCGCGCTGCCGCCTACGTCACTGTTATCAACCGCGTGTTCGCTTTTGGCGCCAATGTTCTTCAGGGTGTCATCGCCCATCAGCTTAATCTCGTTGCCCGCCTTTCCGCCGCTAGGCACTGCGGTGATCTCCGTCTGATATACCAGCTGGTAGAGCTGATTCGGATTTTCCATGCGGAAGATCAGCCGGGTTGCGCCGCCTTCTGTGACGGCCTCCACCTTGACCTCACTGTTCGGGTCGTACAGGTTCAGCGCGTCGCCGTCCTTTGTCAGTTCACCGCTCGGGGTCAGCTTGGCGCGGTACACCGCCATGTCAGGGCGCCGCAGCGAAAGGTTCCCATTCTCGTCCTTACGCAGCGCCAGCCCCTCGCCAAGGGTATCCTGCAGATAGACGCCGTCCTTCACCTCGAAGGGCGGGGTGTAATTCACCGTCCACTCCAGCACGCCGGGGTTCGGCTTCGTCACTGATTTGCCCAGTGTCTGCATCGGAACAATGACCTTGCGGCTGGCTGCAACCGTGGTAGGCTCATCCCCCCATGTGATTTTCATCTCGGCGTTGTTCGTCATCTCATGCTTTGCTCCGCCGGTTTCAAAGTATTGACGGAGGGCCGCCTCGCTAGGTCTTGCTTTGACCAGAACGACATAGGGACTTTCCAGCTTGGTAAAGGAAAAGGTACCTATGTTCCCTGCGGCGGAGAAGCTCACGAGACCACTTGGGTCGGGAATAAGCGACGCAGCGCTAACAGTCGCTCCATAGTCTGCCCGGTTTCCTTTGTAAATCGCAAAACTCTGCCCCTCCGAATAGGGCACAAACTCCCAGCCCTCGGGCAGGGTATCGACGAGTTTGATGTCGCTGGCAACGTGATTGCCGCCATCCTTAGCCATCTCCTCGGTCTTCATGCCGTTCATATTGACCGAAAACCGGAAGGTCACCGTCTTGGTCACCTGATCATAGGCTGCCAGTGTATATGCTTGGTTAGCATCGTCTCGGATGTAGCTTCTGACATCGTTAGGAATAACGCTTGTTCCATTGGGTTTGGACGCATAGAGCATCTCTTTGGCCAGCATGCCGCTGTTGACCCGGTTAGAAGGCCGAGTTGAATCAATTGTTCGATTTGTACCTTCAAACAGGGACGCCCGATTAAACTGATCTGTGCTCTTATTGCCCGCGAAGTGCTCCCACTGTGTCATCAAGGAATTATATATGAAGGAAGCGGGCTTATCGGTATTGTATCCGGTGACCTGAAGCAAGTCCGCGACAGGCTTCCCGTCCTGTGAAAGGGTGTATACCTTATGCGTTAAGCCGTCACTTGACTGAAAGGAACCGGACTGAAAACGCTGGTAGTAATTCTCCCTATAGTTTCCCTTCAACTGATTCAGAATTCCAGAGTCAAGCGCCGGGCTGGCAGTAACCTTGGCGAAGTCGATTGAGTTCGCATCCCCATACACCAGCAGATCGTACACCGCACCGTCCGGCAGGGCCTCCTGAGGTGTGAGGGTAACCTTCCACGGCAATATGCCCAAACCAAGGGTATTACCGGTACCTACGCTCTTTGTCAAAGTATGGGCGCCAATGGTGATAACGGCGGTGTCCCATACGCTAGCTTGGTCATTGTTCTGCACAGTATTGACATCCAGCTTCCACTGGGCGGTGGCCTTGTTGGTGAAGCCGGTAGTACTGCCCGTAACTTCGGACACAATGACCAGCCGAATCGGGCCGTTTACCTCACCGAAAGAATACACATTATTTGCGTCGGGGGTAATCGGCGTTGTTGTCGCTGACCATGTCTTATTGACACTGTCCCACGACTGCCATGCGGCTGATTTCCAGGTAAGTCCGATCGGCAGGGCATCGGTGATCGTGAAGTCTTTCAGACCCTGCTTGCTGTAATTCTTGTTGACATCAATTGTCCATGTAATGGTGCGTGGATCTGTGGAGCTCGACCGCTTGTCCAGTGTACCGCTCTTCTGAATCCAGTCGGGCTTGAAAGTAACGCGCCACGGATCCGAAGAATGCAGTTTACTGTCCGACGCGTCCCTCAGCTCTGCGGTATTGGTGATGGTCTGATACCCATTATTACCGCTGTTATACTCATAGTAATATTTCGCCTTGGGAATCCACGTCTTGAAGGTGACGATCGCCTTGTCACCGAAACCCGCGGGGAAGGTGTAGGCCAGCGCGTTCGCGGTGCCGCTGTCCGGTGTCGCCGCGCTGCCGTTGACTTTGAGTGAACCCTCCACATAGGTGCCCACCTGGGCCGGATCGAGCGCGTCATACAGCTTCAGTCTGTCCAGCGGCTGCGGGATGGCAGGGTCAAACATATCCGTGGCGGCAATTTCCAACTGCCACTCGATTGCCCCCTCTACAAAAGCCGCCTGATCGATCCAGCCATTTTCGGAAGCGTTGCTGTTGGATCTCTTTGTGATGCTGTACGCAGGCGTGATCTCGGGGTTTTCGAGCATGTAGCTCGACCCGAAAATGCCAATCGGCTTTTTATCGCCATAGTTTATGTTCGACACATCCGCCTTTGCGGTGGATTCAAAGCCGAAGGTAACGTTCTTGCCCTGGCCATTGAAAAAACGTTCTTCGCCGTCAAACACAACCTTGACGCCCGCTTCGGAGAAGTGGGCGGTTCCGATTTTGAAACCCGACTTTTCCGTCAGCGTCATGGTGGCAGTCGGCAGAATCACTTCCGAAAAGTAGGTCGCTTTGTCCAGCATCACATAATCGCCATACAAAATGACCGTGTTGTCATCCACCGTGTTCGGGTCGGTGGCGTCCCCCTTCACCGGAACCTTGATGCCGGTCGACTTAAGGGAGAAGGGTTTTCTGCCGTGAATGGTGTCACCCGTCTTTAAGACATTCCCATCCTGTATGACTTCCAGCGGAAAGGACGAATTCGCCCCCATGAGCACCGCCGTTTTGTCAGCCGGATCTGCCGCCACCGCTGCGAGACTGGCCGACATAGCGTACACCGCCTCAGGTACTGACGACGGTTCGGTCGACGCAGCGTACACTGCCTCAGATACCGATGACGGTTCGTCCACCGTCCCGAAACCGTCTGGCGCGCTCCCCGCAAATGCGACAGCAGAGAACGTCACCGTCTGCAAGACAAGCAAAACTGCTAGGCAGAAAGATAGCACAGTTTTGCCCATACTGCGTTTTCTTTTCAAATAAATTTCCCCTTCATTCCCAAAATTTCGGGGATATCTGGCTCATCTCCCCGATTTAATCGCTCAAGCGAATAGACATATGCTATTTGCTTGATCCCAGCGGCCCTTTATATCATCGAAATCTTGAGGAGTCCCAGATGAACGTGTAAGTGCCGTGGGGTGCAGGCCGTTGATCATGCTTAGCAGCTATCTTCCCCTCTCCTTCGATTATCTTCGCCACTTACATACTGCAAATGGCAGAATGCACCCCGTTTACACGGCGTATTTCAACATTATATTACGAGGGACCTATACAAAATCTAAACAACCGCTCGACAATAAGTAGCGTGAAACTCGATCCCCACCATCACATGCAGTCCAGTCCGATCCGATCGGCATAAAACCGACTGCACGAAGAAAGTAATACCTCACCGAAACACGTGATTGCGCCGGGCCTTCTAAATGATGCTCATTCGCTTTGCCGCAGTACCTCCAGATCGTAGTAACTTGCTAAATTTCCTCTTTTTCACCTCCTCCTAGAGACTGATTGGCTTACTGGTTCATGTAGTAGTGTTCTCTTCCTGGTATCTTAATTTCGCTGTGAGCTACCATCACAAAAATCCTTTCAGATTGTAGAACACCGATTATAGGAAATCTACATATAACCAGCCTGTCTTAGTTCTTTTTTAATAATTAAAATTTGAAGAGTTTTCCTGTTCAGTGTAAGTCAATAAACTTTTTTCGACAAGACCCGAAAAACATATTTCTGGTATCTTGTCTAACAATGTTGAAAGAAGAATATATAGTTTAAATCTTAGCTTTTACAGAATCTCTATAAAATGCAGACCGTGCCCTCTCCTTGCAAATCTCAATAAAAAACAACCACTGACAGACTTCAAAGCGTCAGTGGTTGTTGGTCCATCAAGCAGAAACACAAATAGGCGAAGTTAATTGTTATATATCGACAATTCATCATTGAGATTTGCCATGGAAGTTCACCTCGCTCATTGATTTCAGTTCAGTCTACGCCGGGGGCGGGCTGCCTGTGCGAATGGGGCATGCGTACGCCAAAAATCGCTTGATGGGCTCGCCGCCGTTCAAATCCTCCCAAGAATAACACTGCTTTCATGACAATCTCCCCTCCCTAAATCTACCTACTTTTTACCTGAACCCTGGAAATATGTCGTTCATGTTCATTAGGTTCCTTTCACTGAACAAGTATAGGGGATGGGAATAAAGGCCAATCTAAAACTATCTGTTATGCAAGGAGTTCAGCACATGACGTATGAAGAAATTCTATTTCGTACGGCAACGTCCTTCGTTGCTCTACTCGTTTTGACGCGTCTGCTCGGTAAAAAAACAAGTCGGACATCTAACGTTTTTTAATTATGTAACAGGGATCGCCTTCGGCTCCACCACTGCCGAGATTATCGTCAACAGACAAATCACGCTGCTGCAAGGAATATCTAGCTTGGTCTTATGGTCGCTCTTGGCGTTCATCATCGCATTGATCGGATTGTACTCCGTCAAAGCTCGTGAGATTCTCGACGGCCAGCCTACGATTCTCATCAAAAAAGGAGAGATTTTGGAAAAGGCATTGGCTAAACAACACCTCAACATCGACGATTTAATCATGATGCTTCGGAACAAAGATGTCTTCTCACCCAAAGAAGTCGAATTTGCAATTCTGGAACCTGACGGTAAACTCAGTGTGTTGAGAAAAGAAGAACTACTGCCTGCAACAAAAAAAGATATAAAAGCAACCGTTACGCCTATTCAAAGAATCCCGACTGAGCTTATCATTGACGGCAAAATCGTCGAAAAACAAACTTATTAATTATGTTAATTTGGCCCAATCACTCTCTCTGAATCTTACATAAATTAGAGCATCACATAGGAGGAGTTGATATTGTGGTACGTATCCTTGATAAATCGGCCGTACAGTCGCTTAGTCGCTTTAACCCGGCCAAATCGTTTACTATTCGACGTTCCCCACAAAAATCTGGTATAGCAACGATCGCAATACGGATTCCAGTGAATTCTCAACCGAACCGGGTAGATTTGGTAGCATCCGTTGGTGTCAGAGGTATCAAAGGCATTGGGCAAGTTCTCTTTAGAGTCTTCCGCGGTAATACAGAAATTTTCAACACACAGCAAGGTATCGAATCTACGGGTTCAGAGCAAAATTATATCGTTACCTTCCAAGCTGAAGATAGAAATGTAAAAGCAGGTACTCATTCTTACACAGTCACAGCAGAAAACCGTACTGCAAATACAAGAGTAGATGTTGTAGGACCAATATCATTTAGTGGGTTAGCTGTTAAAACCAGAAACTAACATCGCCTCTTATCATCGATGTCACGCACAAACAGGCAGTTCACGTCCAAAACAACTGATTACTGCTGCAATAACCAGAGCACCTCAATTAGGAGGTGCTCTGGTTTCCTAAAAGAAATACGATTCTATTCGTTTCTCCACATGGGGAAAACATTCCCACATGAAACCCCCAGTCATTTTGACAAATAAAGCGAGCGAGTGGTAGATTCTATCTATACTAATTCTTTAATTTAGGTGGCCTATGAGAAAAAAATTACAAATTTACATATCGTCTACTTACTACGATCTTATTGAGGAAAGACATACCGCTGTTGAAGCCGTACTTCAAGCCGGTCATATCCCTGCTGGAATCGAGCAATCTTTCAAGGAAAGTCCAATGAAAATTAGGAAGAGATGGATTGACGAGTCCGATGTATATATCCTGATTCTCGGAGGATTCTATGGCTTAACGCTTCCTGATGAATCCAAGAGCTATACGCATTGGGAATATGAGTATGCCGGAGAAGCGGGCAAGCCTAGATTTGCTTTTGTTGTCACAGACGAAGCATTAAGACAAAAGCCATACGACTTCGCAGCAATTGAATACTATCAGGAGTTTCAAGAGTTTAAGCAATCGGTCATGGAACAAATCCCGATCTATTATGTTGAAGATGTACGGCACATTAAAATGGTACTTCGTGATCAATTGCCGGAGTATGCAGCAAGAGACGATTTGTATGGCTGGGTTTCCGGCAAGGTTGTCCCGGACGTTCAAAAGCTGTTGGAAGAGAATGCAAGATTAAAGGCGGAGTTGGAGAAAAAGAAATGAAAGAGGGGCTGGCACAACCAGCCCCTTTCTCCTGTCTTCCTTTAATATTCTCCTTTAATGAGAAAACGAACCCCGAAATGGTCCCCGCCTGCTTCTCAAAGGAATTCATCAATCTATGTCCTGCTTGAGTTGAATCTCCTTCCATTTCTCCTTCAAAGCTTTCAAATCTTGTCCTTATTTAGGATACAGTTCAGCTTAACGTCACTATCAGCGAAATGGCTAAAGGAGCTGCCGCCGTCAGCTCCTTGTTTTAATTCGATCTGGTGTGCGTATTGTCATTTTTTGACCTGTTTACCCACTGGAATACTCTGAGCAAAACGAAACACATTATGAGGATCGTACTTTCGTTTCACCTGCTTCAATCTGCCAAAGTTCTCGCCATAATACGCCTTGGGCCAGTTCTTAATCTGCAGATCGGGAAAATTCACATAATCCCCTTTAACAAAGGGACGCAACGCTCTACGGAACCTTTCCACCCACTGAATATTCCGCTCCTGCTCCCTGTTGTTTCTCCAGCGGGCTGACAGTTCGTAGATTGTCTCAGCCTTCCTATGAGGATAGGTCGTTGCAGTAGGCGATACTCGACTCACCGCGCTTCCTGTACCACCCAAGCTCTGACTCCACACGTTAGAATGCCTGTTGGGTGCTTTGGATAAAAAGTCGCGTATAATTCGTACTCCTTCAGGCGGCAAAGGTTGGAACCCGTAGGCCCCGGTTATTTTAAACTTTGGTTCCAAATTCAGGTCTGATTCGGCAAAAAATTTGGTTGCTTCAATAAAAGGCACTGTCTTCACCATCACCTTCACCGGAGTACCTGTTCGCAAGAGCGGTCTAATCAATCGACGCAGCTCCTCTGCACCGCCAAGCAATTGCCCGGTAGATACAATGGTCCCCACCTGCTTGGCAGCCACCTCAATGGTTGAGGTTAAGCGGTTCGTGACAGACGGAGCCCAGCGCTGCCAAGCCGGGAACACCTTCTCAAGATCACTCCATTTCCACGTAATACTATATATAGAAACCGATGAAATCGGTCTAACCCGAAATGTATATTCTGTAGCAACACCAAAGTTCCCTCCCCCTCCGCCTTGTGATGCCCACAACAGATCGGAATGTTTCTTCCTGTTTGCCACAATCGTCTTTGCCCCATACCGTCCCGAAGCTACGACCATCTTCACTTGTTTCAAGTTATCGCACGTAAGTCCATATTTGCGGGAAAGAAGTCCAATGCCTCCTCCCAGGGTAAGCCCAGCTACGCCTACGTCGGGCGCGGTTCCCGCCGGAATTGTCACACGCTTATTCCACAGCTTTTTGTACACACGGGCAAGTGGATTTCCCGTTTGTACAATGGCCACTCTATTTTTTCGATCAACCTTAACCTTATTCATCTCGCTCACATCGATAATAATACCGCCATTTACAGTTGAGAAGCCTTCATAGCTATGCCGTCCGCTGCGCACTCGCAGCCGTATGCCCCGCTCACGAGCCCATTTGACTGCGTTGATTACATCCTGAGTTCGTTGGCAAAAAACAATAACCCTTGGAAATTTGGAAAAGCGCCTGTTGAACTCCATTCTGGCCGTATTGTATGACGGATTGCCCGGGATTACGATCCTTCCGGTTAATCGTGTACTTTTCTTTTTCAACTTTTGTGCCATCTACTTTACACCATCCCTGCTTATGGCTTAAGCCTTCCTCATCAGCTTATTTCTATGTAGGGACACCTGTCCTAGTAACGGCAAACGCCCAGCTTGAATCGTAAAAGTAGCACATTATTAAAGTAGCACATTATTAGATTTACTACTCACGATAATTTCTTAGTTGCTTAGTTTCCTAATAGAGATTATTCAAGGTGCTAATTCCAGGTGCATCTTGGCTTCCGCCTCATCCCATGGCAGCGGTCGTAGCCGCTGAATACGCACCCTTAATCCAAGCATTTAAAATATCTTGCCGTTTATTCATGAGTCTCCCCCCATTATCATCTTGTAATCACTATTATAAAGCGCTCACCCTGTCATCTAAAGACAAAGAGAAAAGCTCCCCAACTTAGAGAGCTTACCAATGTACCATTCAATTATATTAGATTTCACTGCTTTTAACAGTGTATTGTATTCTATTCTTATTCCAGCTCTGTCTTTGAGTTAATCTTAATGACATTGTGCATGTGCAGGTTTACTAAATGCTTGTCATTTCCTGTTGTTATTATTCCCCATGGCGCCCAACGAAGCGCTGAATATCTTCCCCAATCAAGGCCAGCGCATCTCTCCAGAACTCTGGTGAACGCACATCGATACCCATTAACTGCCCGGCATCTGCAACCATGGTGGTGCTGCTGGCGGCCAAGAAGGCTTGAAATTGCTCGGCGAATCCGCCTTCACGTTTCTTATACTGCGCGAATAGCCCTTTAGAGAACAACAGCCCAAACGAATACGGGAAATTCAGAAACTCATTGCCTGTCATATAATAACCAGCCTTGCTAATCCACTGGTAGGAATGAATAGAATCCGGGTCAATACTGCTTCCATAGGCCGCAGACATGGCATCCTGCATCAGGCTGTTCAGTTCTTCCACCGTTAGCGAGCCTGATTTCCTATGCTCATAAAGCTGGCTTTCAAACAGATAACGGGCATAGAAATCAACGATATAATAACCGGCATCCGAGAGGCTCCGCTCCAGGATCGGCAAGACTTCTCCTTCCGATGCACTCAGCAGTAACTCTTGATTAATCAGACCCTCACAAAAGATCGACGCCGTCTCGGCAATCGGAATCGGATAATCTATATTGACCATAGTCTTTCCGGCAAGACAGTTGCTATGGTAGGCATGACCAATCTCATGCGCCAGTATACCAACATCCATATAGCTCCCGGTGAAGCTGGTTATAATCCGGCTCTCTTGGATTGGTGCGATATCAATGCACATGCCAAAGTTCCCTTTTCCTGCCCGTGACTCCGCATCGATCCATCTGGAGATGAACACCTTGCGGGCGAACGCACCCAGTTCTGTACTGAACGAGTTAAACCCGGCAACAATAAGCTCTTGTGCCTCCGGGTAGCTAATTTTGACGGAAGAGTCCTCGCCAACCGGAGCAAAGATATCATGGAAAGGGAGCGGTCCCGCGTGGCCCAGAAGCTTTGCTTTGTGAAGATAATACTGATGAAAGGCAGGCAGGCTCTCCTTAATCGCTTGCAGCATTGCTTCCAGCGTCTCCTGATCCATACGTGAGGTCTCCAGTACTTTATGCAGCGGCGATTTGTACCCTCTTAGCTCATAGATTCCTATCGCCTCTCCACACACCGCATTAAGACAAGCTGCACTCTGTTCGGCAACACTGCGGCAAGCCTTGGCTTCCGCTTCATATGCCGCCTGCCTAACCTGAGAATCATGGTCGTACACCAGATTGCGCAGCTCCGTCAAAGACAGCTGATGCATTGCCCCTTTCATCTCCACCTCTACACGCAAGGTAGACTGTATCTTCATGTACAGTCTCTCCCACGCTTTGGCGCCGGTAAGCTGCATCCGGGCAATGACTGCCTCAGCTTCTTCACTGAGCAAATACCTTGACTGCTGCTGCAGCTGACGCAAATAAAAAGCATGCTGACCCACATACTCACCCGAGCCAATAATAGTATCAAGCTCTTCCCCACTCATGCTTGCCAGCCATTTGCTGAAATTTGCTAGAGCTTCTTCGGAACCCGCAGCCATTTCTTCCAATGCATCCATCTGATTTGCTGCTTCTGTATTCCCGTTGTCAATGCTGAATACCAGTTCTGCATAGCTGAATAAGCACAGATACACGCTCCTGAATGCATTATATTGCCTAAGAAAATCTTCCGTTAGAATCGCAGCCTTCTCTTGAGTGTGTAAATGAAGCTTTTCCCTCGCACCAAGTTCATCTGCAAGCTCTGCTGCATGTTTATAATCCTTTTGATATTTCTCCGACTGGAATGAGGGATACAGACTCTCCAAGTCCCATGTTAAGTTCATCGCCGTTAATCTCCTTATCGTAAACACAAGCGATGCTATACGTATCCCGGCAACCGACCATATCGAACGTATAGCAGGCTGCGTTATATTTTATTGGGATAATTCGAATATTGTATTCTGCGGCTAAGACTTACATGTTTCCACCTCTTCCGGTACTTTGTTAAGCAAAGTTAATGTCAAGTATAACACGCCCACTTATTCCCTAATATGTGATAAGTCGCTGACCAATCTTCTTCTTCACTCACACCAAAAAGCCCCGCATCCGCAGGACTCGTCTCATTTTATCTTATTCATACCCTACAAATTGGTTGTAAAATCTATTTCCGACGATCCTCCACGGGCACTCTCGAAATCAATAATGCCAGCAACCTCATTACCATTCACCAATATATTACCTGGTCTAAAATCCATGTGAACAATGCATGGTCCGTCAGGATCCGGTAAAGCAGAGAAAACTCCATCAAAGTGAAGAATACATCTTTCATACTAGCTTAAAACCATCAGTCACATGGTAACCATATCCAGCAGTTTTAACCTCGTGGAGCATAGCATGATACACGCCAATTTGAAAAGAGAGTTTCTCATCAATGTCTCCTGTACAAGGCATACCTTGAATTGCTGAAAGAAGCAATGCTCCAGTAGTACTTTCATCCCCGTACCAAATGTCCAATACCCTAGGAACAGGTATTATACCCTTCAATGCTTCAAGCATCTGAAATTCACGGAATAGTTCATCCTTGTTAATGACTCTGGGACATCTTCAATATTCAAGACGTTCAACTTTAGCTTTTCTATAACTTTTAGAATAGAACTCATATGTAACCTCCTGTTTTGGAGCGATTCTTCCGGTTTGTTTCTCTGAAAATCGACTCAAATCCGACTACTTTTTCTCTTCTTCTTGTAAGGTGGCTGCCCCGCCTATTAAACAGGGAATCTGATATCATCAATGTCCATCATCTTATCTTTCTCTGCATCATAATACTCCCCGAATAAAAACAATGACTCATTTTTCCTATTCAATAAATAGGGGATAATTTTTTCACAAAATTCTGTGACACTTTTAAACATACACTCTGGGGCAATCCCCGATTCATCGATAACCAACAATTCCTTGTGTTCAATACGAGCAGGGTTGCGATTTAAATGATACAGTTGAAAAGAGTTACCCTCGCGATACACTTTATAAATTGGAACTTCTATGGTTTCAATGAAATCTCCATCCGTATAATTCAAAGTAAACTTTACGGTCATCTCTATTCTCCTTTCAACAAACCTCATCATTGTTATAGTCGTCGCTGCTTTTCAACTTCTTGGACTCAGCTTATCGAAGATTTCGTGATTCATAAAAACGATCTATCATTTGCTTTATTTTCATCGGAGTTCTCAACGAAACTTGCTTCCCATCTTCATCAAAGGTCAAGTGCCCCTTAAATGCTTCTGGCATATCCTGATATTGTTTCTCGACTTGTTGATATACCTTTTCAAAACAGGAATACCCGTATTTTTTAATTAGAAGAGGAAACCCGAAAGCAGACCTTAGAAACTCATATTCATAGTAGTTATAAGGAGTTGTCTCTGCTCTTTTTATTAAGAGCTTTAAGAAATGATTGATGACCTTGTCGATCTCTTGTTCGGTAGCATATTGGGCCAGTCCATGGATCGTGAGTAGTTTCATATCTAAGTATCGTTCTTTTTTATAAGCTTTCTGAAAAAAATCTTTCAACTCTAATTCCTTGCATTGGATGAGACCTCTCAGAATTTTATTTCGCCATGCGGCATTCTTAGATTTAAAATACAAGATTTCTATTAAGTCTGCCTCTTCTTTTGTTAAAAACTCATAGACTACATCATCTAATGCGCTCATAAACCTAGGATCATTTTCGCGAATCGGCGCAGTTGTGAGGTACTTAATCGATTCCTTGTGAAGCTCTTGATTATTTAAAGACATAGCGCATGCCCCTTTATAAACTTATTCAACATGAATGCTACATTTAGATACAAATCCATTAAGACAATAACAGATTGTAGAGTTAGCTTCAGCAAATCACTGTGACGGCCAATTTTGCCTCTGAAGTAAGTATGTCTCCTAAAACTTCCCTAAGCAAAGCAAATTATCAGGATTGAATAGAAAGTCATTAACCATTTTCGTGTACTCAGCTTTCCACCCTTTAGCATCACCTTTCAATACTACAAATCATATTTCCTCTAAACCTAACGTTATTCAGGAACTTTATATTTCTATAAGCATACGCTATAAAAATTTCGCCCTACTTATGATACGGTTCACCGTATCGGGTCTATCGGCGAATTTTTCTGGTAATTTCAAAAAAAAGCAGGTCACAGTAGCTAAGTGACCTGCTTCTTCGTCCGATGATTTGGCGAATAATCACGCCCACTAACAGAACGACTATAACTATGCCTATTGCAAGTAATACTGCGTCTATAAAGATTTACTCCCCTACTTCACGCAGACTCATATATATTTCATCAGTGAATATACCAAGCATTTGTTTCTTGATTTCATCGTTATCCAGCAACAACGAGAAGAAGTCCTTGTTTTGCTCAAGCCCCTCAATAAGCGCATCGTCAATGCTGTCTAAATAAGAAAACTCGAAGTCTTTAATCGTGTTGTTTTTTGCGGTTGTTTTCAGTTTAGAGGATTTCAGCAAAATATCCCTAATCTGTAACATTGCTTTCACGGCTACATCGTTATCGTAGTTTTTGCCTGTGCGTGAGTTAATTTCGGCGATAATCTGCGAAAGCCGCTCCTCCTTGACTTCGGTCAAGCCGAACTTATCTGCCACAGGCAGTTTTACTATAGGCTGCGCCACGAGGTTAGGGGTCTGGTGTTCCTCCGCTTTTTTCTGTACGAAGTTAGTCGCTTTAATCTTACCGTCAAGGTCAAAACCGCCGCCGGGGTGTTTAATATTGATATACGACAGCAAGTAAGTGATGAAGTTATACTTCTTATGTAAGTCCACATCTTCGAAAGAGGACACTTGAATTAAGAATTCATAAAACCGATTGAAATTCCGCATAAGTGAAACTATCTGAGTTTGCTCCATAAGATCGTAGTTTTCAATTTGTTTCTTTGCTTTCGAGAAATAGAAAGTCAGCTTTTTCTTATCCCTGGCATCAATGATGCTTTTGTAAAGCAGATCATTGGCGGCATCGATGTCGGAGGGGTCAAGTACATAATAAGCATCAATCTGTGCTTCCAAATCATAGATGGCCGTAGGAGTTACAGAATTGGAAAGCAACGTGGTCGTAAAGTACGGAGCAAACGCCGCCTTTATATCCTCGTAGCTGTTGGAAAAGTCCAGTATAAAAGATTTCTTTTCAAACGGCGGACAGATACGGTTAAGCCTTGAGAGTGTTTGAACCGCAGTCACACCTTTCAGTGTTTTCAGAACATACATAGCGCAGAGTTTGGGTTGGTCAAAACCCGTCTGGTACTTATTCGCCACAAGCAGTACATTGTAATCATCTTTATCAAACTGCTTTGCAAGTTTATCTTCCGAAAACCCATTCATACCCGCTTCGGAATACTCTTTTTCTTCTTTATTGCCGTTTTCATCTTTGATTTTAACTTTAACCTTGCCGGAAAAAGCCACTAGAGCGTGAATGTCGGTATAGCCTTTCTTGGTGATGTAATCTTCCAGAGCCTTGCGATATTTTACAGCTGCTTCACGGGAGGCGGTTACCACCATAGACTTTGCCATACCGCCGAGTTCTGACATTACGCTTGTGCGAAAATGCTCGACTATAACCTCAATGCGTTGCCCGATGTTCGTTTCGTGTAGCTCGACAAAGCGGGCGATTTGCCTTTTAGCATCGTTTGTTTTGCAACGAGGGTCATCCTCGACTTCTTTGTTAATCTGGTAGAACGTGTTGTACGTCGTATAGTTTTGAAGTACATCGAGAATAAAGCCTTCTTCGATTGCCTGTTTCATCGAATAAATATGGAATGCCTCACGCTGTCCTTTGTAGTTCAGCTTACCGAACAGTTGTAGAGTAGTCGGCTTAGGAGTAGCGGTAAAGGCAAATATAGACACATTTTCCTGTTTGCCGTTGCGAGCGATTTCGTCAACAATCTCGTCCTGAATGTCATCGTATTCTTGCTCACCCGCACCGAGCGATTTTGTAACCGCCGCCATATCTTTGCCGGCTGTTGAGGAATGCGCTTCGTCAATAATCACGGCGAAATGCTTATCTTTCAGTCCCTTAACAGAATCCACTATGTAAGGGAACTTTTGAATTGTCGTAGCTATAATTTTGGTATTGCTTGCAAGGGCTTTAGCAAGGTCGGCGGAGTTGCACTTATCGTCCATAACCTTAATAAGTCCGCTTTTATGCTCAAGCCCCATAACCGCCGCTTGTAATTGACGGTCAACAATAACACGGTCGGTGACAATAATGATGTTATCAAAGATGATTCTGTTATCTGCATCGTGGAGTGAGGTCAGCCTATGAGCAAGCCAAGCGATAGAATTGGTTTTGCCGGAACCTGCACTATGCTGAATCAGATAATTCTGAGAGGTTAAGTTTTCGTAAACATCACCGAGAATCTTGCGGATAACATCAAGCTGATGGTAGCGAGGGAAGATAACATTCTCGCTCTTCTTCTTCTTACCAGTGAGTTCATCTTCCTTTTCTTTCGTCTCGATAAAGATAAACTTCGTGATAAGGTTGATGATGGTATCCTTTTTTAGAATATCATTCCACATATACGACACGCTATAGTCGCTGTTTTCGTCTCTGCGTGGCGGGTTACCCTTGCCGGCATTCACGCCTGTACCGTTACCAGTATTAAACGGCAAAAAGAACGTATCGCTGCCGGACAGCTTTGTGGTCATATAGACTTCTTCCAAGTCCATAGCAAAATTGACGAGAACCCCCGCCTTAAAGCGGAACAGTCTCGTCTTGGGGTTACGTTCGGCACGATACTGATAGATTGCATCTCCATAGGATTGCCCTGCCATATTGCATTTGAGTTCAAAACTCATAATAGCGAGACCATTTAGGAAGATAACAAGGTCGATGCGCTCGGAGTCGCTTGCCCAGACTTCTTCCATAACAGAGAAGATATTTTTCTCATAGTTAGCCAGTAACTCTTTATTAAAGTCAGTGGCGGGTTTGTTGTACATCAGTTTCAACGGCATATTTGAGATTTCAATGCCGTTCTTTAAGACATTAAGTAAGCTGCCGCCGCTCTTTGTGGTTTCGGTGTTTATGAAGTTGATGATGGTTTCTTCTAAGTTATCTTTGTAAATATTGGCAATAGCATCCATCATTTCCTTTTGCGTATCGTTAAGAAACTGAAAAAGCAGTTCACGATCAAGGCCAAAGAGGCGGTCAAAATTAGTGGCTTTGCGCGGCTCAAGATAGCCGTTGTCTTTATGCAACCGCTCCATTATAAATGCTTGGTATTCTTTTTCGCTCAGTATCATATTCATACTGTGACCTCCTTTTTGCCTGTAACATATTCGTATATGAGGGACTTCTTGCACTCGTCAAGAATGCTTATTTGAGATTTTTTGAATGCAACAACAGCATCTATGTCTTCACATTTATTATCTAAAAACTCCACAATAGCATCCTGTTCCTTTTGGGGTGGTACTAAAATGGTAAATCTCCCCAGACTGCTGAAATTGCGAAAATCACTTGACCTTACCCGAACCCCGTTAGCATAGAACCAAAGTACATCATTTTTTGCCATGCTTCGCAAACAGTACATAAAATATCTATTGTTTCCACTTGTTTTACAGACATGGACAACAGGGGAACATTTTCCTCGACTGTCGGAGCATCCAATAGCCCCGGCAAAAGTATCCATTCCATGAATGACCAAGTCCCCCTCATTAACACCTTGATATCCATTTTCAGTATACGATACCGTAAAACCGTCTTCTCGTCTGTTTTTTCTTAGTGTGACTTGTCCATCTCTAAAGCACGTAATGACTTCGTCATCATTTTCGACATTTCTATTTAGTGGTATAATTTCGTATTTTATTTTGCTCATTCGCCAACCACGAGGTATACCAGAAATCCAAGGAACCTCATGCGAAACTGTCATAGGGTGTCCATCGATTCCCTTAGATATGGATTCGGTAATTAATGATTGCTTATACTGTTCAAGCAAATCAATTTGAGATTGAATTTCAAAGGTTACTGAATCAATTTCCGAACATTTTTCCGCAAGATAATTCGAGATGCGTTCTTGTTCTTCTAACGACGGATATGGTATAGGTCTTTTAAGTATCCCATCTGCCGAAACACGTAGGCGAATTTCAAGAATTCCATTTGCATATTTTCTTAATTCTTTCTGAAACCCCACGGTTTGAAAAACATAGTTAATAAACTCAATGCTTTCTTTTGCTAGAGGTTTAAAAACGTAATAAACAGGGCTAACACAGCCAAAATAATTAGAAATTCCAACCGAACCAATAATTACATTCATGCTATTTGCAACTATTGTGTTGGGGTAAGCCAATTTATACTCTGAATAGTTTTCCTTTGACTTATTGCCCTGATTGCCTTTCTCTTCATAAGGTATTACACCGAGTTTATTTGTAAGAGAAAGAATCTGTTCAGTCTTTATGGGGTTATTGGAAATATTCACTTCATTCAAATGCCATTGCAATCTCTCTAAGTGCCAATCTTTGGGGATCGAACCCAACCATTCAATCCCGCTGTCTTTCATCTCTCTCATCATTTCACCCCGCTAAACAGCTTCTTAATTCGCGCAGAAACGGCAGACTCCAATTCCAAGAATCTGGCTTCCAGCTCCTCGCTTGGCGTCGGTTGTTGGTATTCATAGAAGTAGCGGGTAAACGGTATCTGCGCGCCGGTCTTGATTACGGGCTTCTTCTTGGATAGGTCTTCCTCAAAGAACGCCTTTGCATCCGGAATATGCGGATAGACCTCTCGCGCCATATAGGTTTCGATATCCTCTTCGTACTTGACGATTTCGGTATCCTTGGTTTCCTTGTCGTATATAATCTCGCCTTTTTTGTCGCGCTGAATCTCTGCGGTTTTGTCCATCACGGAAAGCCCGTCGGCTATTTTGTTCAGTAGCTTCTTGTCGGCGGTGTGAAGCAACAACATGTCTGCCAATACAGGCTCAAACGCCTTCGGCGAGAGATACACTTTGTCAGATATAGCCGCTTCAAGCGCAGCGACAATGCTGTCATACAAAGGCTTTTTCTCTTGGTAACCTTCAAGTTTCTTTTGGTCTTTACCGCCCAGTTCCTCAGCGCTTTCCAGTTCGGCGACTTTCGCCTCGTCATAGAGAGATGAGAGTGCACCCTTGGAAAGCATAGCGGTTATCCGCTCTGCGGTTATGGCGTAGCTGCGCTGCAACGGCTGCATTACCGTATATTCACGATAGAGAAACTCTTCATTCTTGAATATTTTGCAAAGTTCGTTTTCCTCAAAATCCGCGTAAAGCTTTGTGATGACAGAGCGGTCTTCGGGACTGATTTCATTCTTCTTATCGCCGAGGGATTTGCGAAGTTTATGGTAAATGCCCGTGGCGTTTATAAGCTGAATCTTGCCTTGGCGCTCTTTGCGTTTATTTTTTGAAAGCACCCACACGTAGGTGGCAATGCCTGTGTTGTAGAAAAGGTCGGTCGGCAGAGCGATAATCGCCTCTATTAAATCTTCCTCAATAAGCCAACGGCGGATTTGACTCTCACCCGATGACGTGCCGCCGGAAAACAGCGGACTGCCGTTTTGGATAATAGCACATCGTCCAAGTTTATCATCCAGCTTATTTACAGCAGACTGTACGAACAGCATTTGTGCATCACCGGAGCTGGGCAATCCCGCTCCCCAACGTCCGTCAAAGCCTTTTAAGCTTTCTTTCCTAACAGCATCTTCCATGCCCTCCGGCGCATCTTTGCCGCCCCACGGCGTTCCGAACGGAGGATTTTCAAGTACAAACCGCATTTTAGTGTCTCGGAAGCAATCTTCCTCCATCGTGTTACGGTAGCGAATATTTTCGGCGTTTTGCCCTTTGATAAGCATTTCCGCTAGGCACATTGCATATGATTCAGGGTTTACTTCTTGCCCGAACAGCCGCACATCGGCGGTCGGATTATAACGCTTAATGAAGTTTAGTCCAGTCGTGAGCATGCCACCCGTTCCACAGGCTTGGTCTAATATAGTGATGATTTTACCGTCATCGAAGATGTCTTCGCAGCCTTCCGCAAGCAGAATGTTTACCATCGTCTTAACAATGTCCCTACCTGTGTAGTGGTCGCCTGCCTCGGCATTTTCTGAGAACTTTTTTATTAGTTCCTCGAATATATACCCCATCTTCACATTGTCTATGGTCTGTGGATTCAAGTCGAGTTCAGAGAACGCTTTTATGACGGACAAGAGCCGGTTACTCTTATCCATCTTATCTATTTGAGTCTTAAAATCTAAGCCTTTGTCGTTGGAGAGGATAATCTCCTGCACGTTTGCCGAGAAACCTTGAATGTAGCTTTTGAAGTTAGCGGCAAGATTCTCGGAATCGTTAATGAGTTCTGCAAGGTCATATTCGCTCGTGTTGTAAAACTGAAAGCCGGATACACGGTACATAGCCTTAGCCGGATAGTTCGGGTTTGCTTTATGCTGGGCAACAACCGCATTTTTGGTCGGTTCAAGAGCGCACTCAAAACGGCGAATAATCGTCATCGGGATGATGACATCTTTATATTTATCACTTTGATAGGGTCCGCGCAGTTTGTTTGCGATAGACCATATAAAATTCACTTCTGCGGATACATCTATGGGTGCATCATCCCACATCGCATCGATTACAAGTTTAGTCGCCATTGGGTGACTCCTCCTATGATTTTCTTCATCATTTTCCTATTTACACCAATAGTCAGCGATGGAAGTCTTGAATTATATTGTTTTCCTGCATAGTAGTAAGGGATAGTTCCTTTTAGCTACATACATATAGTATGAAACTTGAATAATTTGAATCACAAAATACATCTTACAATCAAAGTTTTATATATTTTGTCATATAATGCTTGGATCTACTTACAGAAAATTCTGACTTAAAAATAAAAAGGCAGCTATCGGAATCTCTGATTGAACGCACCAACCTCAGTCCAGACACGACATTAAAATACACCAAATTAAACTTTGAACTCCCCAATCAACTATATCATAGAATATTCTAAGAAATCGTTACATTCACTTGTAATGCACTCAAGAGAATTATTGACAAATCAAATTTCTATTTCTGTCACTTTGCAATTTTCGCCCTACTTATGATACGGTTCACCGCGATTAATCTTCACCGCCCGATAAATCTGCTCCACCAGCACCAATCGCATCAGCTGATGTGGCAAAGTCATTCTTCCGAAGCTCAGCTTCTGCTGGGCGCGGCGGAGAACTTCGTCAGAAAGGCCGTGGCTACCGCCAATAACAAAGACGACATGGCTTGTACCGTAGGTTCCGAGCTTATCCAATTCCTCTGCGAGTTCTTCCGAGCTCCAGAGTTTGCCGTCAATGGCGAGCACAATGACATGTGCTTCACTTTTCACATGAGCAAGAATGCGCTCTCCCTCTCGCTCCTTGACCTGTCGAACCTCCGCCTCGCTCAGTGTATCAGGAGCCTTTTCATCGGCTACTTCGATCATTTGAAATTTGATGTATGGCCCTAGCCGTTTTGCGTATTCCTGAATGCCCATGACCAAATATTTCTCTTTTAACTTGCCCACACCTATAAGCTGAATAAACAAATTCCATACCCCTATCTATGTCGAATGATAATGTAAAATCGTATTTACGATCCCTAACATGAAAAGATACCTTTAACACTATTTTAGCATCTGAAACGCCTCTTACCTATCTATTTCCTCTCAGTTACGAGCCTATTCCCTGTTCAATTATAGCGGATTATCCATTACGCTCTTCACAATGAAATGCCTATCCGTTTCGTATTCATCAAGACACTGCATTAGCATCTGTCGATATTCTCTGATTTGTTCCGCTGTCGCTGACTCCCGTAATGATTCAAACAATGCTGTACATTTCTTGAAATTACGATCGTTACCCGACTGATCGGCTAGTTGCATCGCCCGTACAGTAATTCCCACTGCATCCTGTAATCTGCCACAATTCCGATAGTACAAAGCCAAGTGATAGCAGTAGCTATAATAGTAAGATACGTTCTCTGCGTCTTCATAACTCCCGAATTCATCAATCTGCTCTGCAAATGTATGTAAAATATCCCCTACATCCAAATGATACATAAGCGCTGCCTGTAATATGGTATTCAGCCCCGGTAATATTTCCTCTAGATTATCCTGCAAAAAGGCTACGTATTCCTCGACCAGCTTTATATTTCCAGACAAAATATCCACAGCATATAAATTAGTCTTCGCTAAAAACCTGAATTCCTCAACAACCTGGATGTCTTCTTCTCCCTTTAGATCCTCCATCCATCCCAGCTCAGCATACTTATAGATGCACTCCCTTGCCTGCTCATATGCACCCTGGTGCTGGTGTGACATTCCACCCATCAGGTGACTGAGCCCAAAATAATATACCAGCGGACGCTCTAATTGCACATGCGGGATGGGTAATTTCATCGCTTTATGATACTGCCGATCTTCATAGATATGCAGTACACATTGGTACAAAATATCCGCCGTCTCCATCACCTTTTTCCAATTCTCAAAAGCCACAGCCATCTCCAACATTTCAACAATGATGTCCGGTTTGAGTGATTCCAGGATAGATGTTTTCAAGAGTAGTCTCTCCTTATATTTCCATTTAGGACCAATTGTATAGAAAGTGAAAAAGGAGGTCAATATAAAAAGTACTTAAAAGTACAATTTTATATGTTTTTATTTTGCATAAGATGGTCTGTAACGATATTCTCTCCTCTTCTAACCTTAAGTGGAGGTGATTACATGAGTTTACCAGAAAGTGTCGGAAATCGGATACGGGAGCTAAGAAAGGCTAAAGGATGGACACAGGAACAACTGGCAGAAGCCGCAGGACTTCATTACAGTTATATTGGCGGAGTAGAACGTGGGGATCGAAATATTTCATTGGAGACGTTGGAAAAAATAATTTTAGCGTTACAAGTTCCACCCTTTGAACTTTTCCAATTCGATGAAAATACGGATCGAAAAGAAATCATAAATAAACTTATGCTACTCATAAATTCAAGAGAAACAACAGAGCTTGAAATTCTTACTACTATTACAAAAAATATTGTTGATTTAATTGAGTTACAACAAAAAATTAATTGAACTATTCTCTTTCTACCTGACTTTTACACTTCATCTTCCATAAGCTTGTTATGAGGTGGTTATTATGACAAAATTACGGAATTCGGTTGGAGAAAGAATTAGAGCAATTCGGAAGGCTAAGGGATTAACACAGCAACAACTTGCGGAACTTTCTGGATTGGATGATGCATATATCGGATCGGTAGAGCGTGGCGAAAGAAACTTTTCGATTGATACCTTGGAGAAAGTGCTAACTGCCTTAAACGTGTCTATCAGTGAATTGATGTTTTCCGAAGAACATGTGACTAAGGACGAAACCATTCGGCAAGAGGCGATAGATGAGTTTGTTGCGTTGACCAGCGGATTGAATGAAAAGCAAATCGGGATTCTCAGACGAGTTAGTAAAGAAGTTTCACGCGCGTTCGAGTAAGTCATTCCACCCTAAAAAACTAAATACCCTTGAATACAACAAAAAAAGAGCACCCCTTAGGTGCTCCAGCTTGTACGTTCCCATTTTTCACAGCTATCTCATACTTAAGCATAAAGCATAAAAAAACTCACATCATGCCCCAACTGCTTCAAATAATTATAGATCTGCGAACGATGATGGAACACATGTGTCATGGTCTCGATCTGCCATTGGACCTGCAAATGTCCATGCTCCATATAAAAGGCCTTCGTCGAGCGGTTCAAATAATCGTCTTCACTAAGCGAAAGAATGTAGGCTTTATAGGCCTCAAAGTTCTCCCTGAAAGTCACAGCCAAGCGCTCGGGATCTTCCACCCCGGACAGGCTGTTTTCAATGCTTCCCACTTCTCCCTCAGACTTCTCCTGCATAATCGCAAGATCCGAGGCCGGAATAAGCACAAAATGATGCACTAACTCCAGCAGCGAGCGGAAATTGTCCTGCGGCCGAAAGCTCCAGTCCTCTGGACGTATTTTGCGGATCAGGGCTTCCCCTGTCCGTACTCCGGTCTCCAGCTCATTCAGCAGATGATCCCGAATTCGCAGCGTTCCAGTCATGTTCGCATCTCTCCTTTGCCATTCTCTTCATGTTTTGAGTATAATCGAAGGCTCTGCGCGTGTATTGTAAAAATCGGACAACCTCCGAAGATCCTTGGCCGCAGTAAGCGGGGAATCGCCATAAAACCTGCGAAAGTCGCGGCTTAGATGCGCCTGATCGAAAAATCCATGCTCTAGCGCAAGCTCCGTCCAATCCAGAGGGCCGCCGTTTTGAATCGTACGCAGAACGCTCTGGAAGCGGACAACTTCACTGAACTTTTTGGGGCTGATCCCTATCCACTGCCCAAACTTGCGGTTAAGCTGTCTTTCACTGATCGCTTCTCGCTCGGCAAGCTCCTTAATTCCCACGCTTCCACCGCTTACAAAAATACGATGCAGCAGATTTTTCATCAAATCGCAATCGTTCGTCCTATGGCGCAGCAGAAGCTGGCTGAGATACTCATCCATTATGCGCACCCGTTCATTGAAATCCTGCGCTTCCAAAATGCGCTCACCTATAATTGCGATGCTTTCGGGCCAGATATCTTCGAGGCGAAAATGGCTACCTGTAAACAAATCAATCGGCATGCCGTGAAAATAATGTCCCCCGCCCGGAAAAAATCGCACAGCAAAAATACGTGTCTCGGCACCTGCTTGTCTGGCAGACACGAATGGATGCGTAAACGTCCCACAGTACGAGATATCCTGATGC
This sequence comes from Paenibacillus kribbensis, assembly GCF_002240415.1. NCBI lineage: Bacteria > Bacillati > Bacillota > Bacilli > Caryophanales > Paenibacillaceae > Paenibacillus > Paenibacillus kribbensis. The sequence goes on along the minus strand of NZ_CP020028.1, from coordinate 5,711,103 downwards.
TCCGTCACCGGATTGTATTCTAATAGAATATCCGTACAGCCATCAGGTAACACCCGGTCCACCGCCGCTTCGTCCAGCTGGCTTAATGAAGCGGCGTCCTCACACGAAGCTGCAAAATCCCCCTCTACCACCCTAGCAGCCGGACCGGACTCCCAATAACAAGCTACGTAAGCCCTTAGCGCGGCAGACGGCTTTTTTTCGATATAGGTTGTGGAGGAATCACTTCCATTGACTTGAAGCGGACAAAATAGTGAATGCAGTAAAGGGTCCATCCATCGTTCACTCCTGTCTCAGCACGTGTAGGGAATAAATATAGCTTTATGTATGAGGATTTTGCAAAAATCCTGGTATACAAAAAGGACGTTTCTGCCCGAAACGCCCGTGCTCGTTTTTTATACGACCAAAAATTCCGCTTTGTTCTCACATTCCCTGCACTTCACCGGAGGGTCCCAATCCGAAAATTTCGTTTCCTTGAGATCGACGACATCCGGTGCATCCTCGTATTCATCGACGAACATATCAATTGCCAGTTCCACATGCTCTTTACATACCACGTACATTCCAGTTGCATCCCTTTCCGTTTGAAGCTCTTCCTGTTGTAGGTGTCTGTTTCAACCGCCTTCTCTTGTTCTACCATACTTGACGCGGAAAGGAAAGGGCCTGCTTCCTAAGCCTGACGTTTGGTGTTAAAAATAAGAAAATGGCTGACATTCAGGTCTTCCCGGAAATGGGGATATCTCTCCAGCATTTCGGCAGACGGCTTCGGTTCGATCATCCCTTCCAACAGCAAACCCGCCCCAATAATGGTCTGTACGTAGCTACCCAGCGTGCGGTGAAAATACAAGAACTTTTCCTCCTGATCATAAGGGATAGCCTGCTCCAAGGGGCCTTCACTGAAATATCGATCCACTTTCCAATACAGCTTTTTCCCTGCCTCATCCTTCACCCATCCACTCTGCGGCGTCAGAAAGCACGGATGCAGAATCGAAAAAATAAAGCGGCCTTCCGGCACCAGCAGCCGCCGCATTTCGGCAATCGCCAGCTCATAATGGGCCAAATCCTGGATGACCATATTCGAAACGATCAGATCAAAGCTCTGATCTCTGAACAGGTCCAGCTTCTCCAGATTGCCGTGGTGATATGTAATGCCCAATGCTGGCGGTGTCCGCTCTCTTGCAAGCTTCAGCATCTCTGTCGAATAATCGACAGCCTCCACCAACGCACCCGCCTTGGCCATTTTTCTGCTCAGATAACCTTCACCACAGCCGGCATCCAGCACTTTTAGGCCCGCGAGAGTTCCCATACATTGTTGCAATGCAGGATTGAGCAGTACTTCGCGAGAGCGATCCCCTTCTTCAGTGTACTTGGAGGTAAAGTTCTCTGCATGCATATCCCAGCGTCGGATGGCCTCTTCGGTATCCCACTTATTCATATTCATCTCCTTCTTTCTCCTGTCTTGGCTAATCCACGCTACTCTAATTTCCACGTAGGGCCATAGATTCTACACTCATTCCTGCTTTTTTGCAATGATAACGTTTACAATAATAAAATATCTAATTATGACATGATTCTTCCATTAATTATATATGTATTATATAATGGAATAGTATGGTAGTATCTCTTTAGAAAGCGCTTTCAAAAAACTTGTAAAGGAGACAATTATGTTAAAACGAAAACCCGTTTCATTACTGTCGTTGACTCTTGCCATCACTCTATTATTATCTGCGTTCGCGTCCGTTGCCGCCGCTGCGGAATCTGACGGACAAGCACCACAAGCCACCGCCACAAGGAATATGCAATCGTATGTGGAAGCCATGCAGCCGGGATGGAATTTAGGAAATTCCCTGGATGCTACCGGAGCAGATGAGACATCCTGGGGCAATCCGCGCATTACCCAGGCGTTGATCCAGCAAATTGCTGCCCAAGGATACAAAAGCATTCGTATTCCCGTCACCTGGGATAAGCACATTGGAGCAGCACCCAATTATACCGTTGACTCTGCCTACATGAACCGTGTGGATGAGGTTGTTCGCTGGGCACTGGATGCCAATCTGTACGTCATGATCAATGTTCATCATGATTCATGGATGTGGGTAAGCAGTATGGAGCCCAAGCACGATGAAGTGCTGGCTCGCTATAACGCAATATGGACACAAATTGCCAAGCACTTTAAAGATAAGCCGGACAAGCTGATGTTCGAAAGCATTAACGAGCCCCGTTTCACCGAAGGCGGAACAACCGATGAAGCGAAAGCGAACCAGATGCTCCAGGAACTGAATGTGTCCTTCCACAAAATTGTCCGCGCCTCCGGTGGCAACAATGCCACTCGCCCACTTGTTCTGCCGGGCTTGGATACTTCACCTGCCCAAAACAAAATCAATGAGCTGTACAACACGATGACCAAGCTTAAAGATCCCAACCTGATTGCCACCGTTCACTATTATGGTTATTGGCCTTTCAGTGTGAATATTGCGGGCCATACTACTTTTGATCAAGATACCAAAAACGATATTACTCAAACCTTTGATAACGTCTATAACACCTTTGTAGCCAAAGGTATTCCGGTTATTGTAGGTGAATTCGGTCTACTCGGCTTCGATAAAAATACAGGCGTTATAGAACAAGGTGAAAAGCTGAAATTCTTTGAATTCTTGACCTATTATTTGAAAGAGAAGAAAATAACAGGCATACTTTGGGATAACGGCCAGCATTTTAACCGTACAACGTACAAGTGGTCTGATCCTGAACTCTTTAACGTCATCCGGGCCAGCCTGAAAGGTCGTTCCTCCAATGCAGTCAGTGACCTCATTCACTTGAAGAAAGGCGCTTCCGTTCAGGATGCCAAGGTCACCTTAAACCTGAATGGCAATCAGCTGAGCACACTCAGCGCCAACGGCAAGCAACTGAAACAGGGCACCGACTACACGCTGAGCGGTAACACATTAACGTTCAAGGCCAGCTTGCTTACCAGCCTGATCACTTCCGGCAAATATGGCGAGAATACAGTCATTAACGCCAAATTTAACAAGGGTGCAGACTGGAATTTTAAAGTAGTCGTCTATGATACACCAAAATTAAGCGCTACCGAGGGGACTACGCAAGCCTTTACCATTCCAACCGACTTCCGTGGCAGCCAGCTTGCCACAATGGAGGCTGTTTATACCAATGGCGGCAATGCCGGTCCGCAGGACTGGACATCGTATAAGGAGTTTGGCAATACCTTTACTCCCGCCTATGATGCCAATGGCATCAAGCTGCTGCCTGAATTCTTTAACAGCGTGAAGGATGGTGAAGTCACACTGAAATTCCATTTCTGGAGCGGCGATGTGGTGACATACAAGATCACCAAGAGCGGAACCCGTGTGACGGGAAAGGTATCTTAAGCTAAAACAATACAACCGACAAACTAAAAAGGCGTTCCCGGATACTAAGCCGGAGAACGCCTTTTTTTATAGTTATGCCTACAAGCTAAATCCTAGCCTTCCGGCTTATCCGTTAATTTTAACGTCACCGTTTCTTCCTTGCCTGCCCGGTAAAAGGTAACCTCCAGCTCATCGCCAATCTTCTTGGTATCATACAAGTAGCGGCGCAGATCAAGCGTGGAGTTGATCGGCTCACCATCAAAAGCCGTGATGACATCGTTCAGCTTCAAGCCTGCCTCTTTGGCAGGACCGTGGGCTTCCAGAACCACTGCCCCGTCCTTCACGCTATCGGGTAGCTTGAGTTCCTTGCGCTGTGTTTCATCCAGCGGTGCGTACTCATTATTGAGGTCAACCGTGTAGACCCCCAGATAAGGGCGGGTGATCTTGCCGTCCTCAACCAGTTCATTCACCGTCTTCATCACCTCATTGGCGGGAATGGCGAACCCAAGTCCTTCAACCCCTGTATCGGCGATTTTCATCGTATTGATGCCAATCACACGTCCGTCGAGATCGACCAGCGCACCGCCGCTATTTCCCTCATTAATCGCTGCATCGGTCTGGATTACGTGCTGCTCCCAGTCATATACGCCATCCTGATTAATGGAAATGGGAATGATCCGATTCGTATAGCTCACAATGCCGGAGGTAAGCGTGTCACCCAAGCCGAGCGGGTTGCCAATAGCAATGACGGTCTCGCCCAGACGAAGCTTGCTGGAGTCACCGATATCGGCTACCGTGCTAATGCCTTTATCATCAACCGCCAACACAGCAATGTCGCTGATGCGATCCTTTCCGATCAGCTTTGCCTCTTTTCTGACACCGTCCACGGTTACAATATCCAGATCGTCCGAGCCTTCGATGACATGGTTGTTCGTCATAATGAAAGCTTTGCCAGAGCTCACCCGGAAAATAACACCCGATCCAAGCGCCGATTGCTCTGTGCTGGTGCCGTTTTCCCCTTTCAGGTTCACGATGCTGACGACAGCCGGGCGCACCTTGGCTGCGGCCTGCACAATCCGGTCATACGGATCACCAGCTGCTTGCCGCAAGGAATAATGGCTTGCTCCGGTTACCGCTGTAGTGGAAGGCAAACCTGTAATAAAGCTGAACAGCAGCACAGCAACCACTGCACTGACGACCCCGCTAATGACAGCAGCCTGCATCGGACTCACTCCACGGTTCCGGTGTGGCCAACGTCCCCTTCCTCCACGGCGTGCCTTGAATGCCGTTTTCTTAGCCGCGCGTGTAGATACCTTTGTTGAATAAAAATCGTCTCCAAACAAGCCCATACTAATCCTCTCCCCTTCGTTGTCATGCACCGACACTCACTAAAAAATTAGGGCTATTCGGGCTTGCGCCAACCTATGCTACAGAGAACCTGCTCCGTTGAACATCTCAAGTGGATGGAATATCCCCCATCATCGGAATTCAGCAACCAATCGTTCCAGCCTACTTATCTATCACCACAACTGGCGACTTCCTAAGCAACCGGATCTCATAAAATAGCATACACGCCGAATCTGACCCCGAATAGAGGAAAAAGGAGGAATGATTTCCAAACCAATGGACTACAATAGTAACAAGTCTTCTATTCTATTACAAAATGACCGTCTCATAGAGACGTTCTGGCCTGTTCCCGTCTGCTTCAAGCAGCCTATACTTTTGGATGAGAGCCTTCCTTCAGAAAGCTATCTGTTGTTAGCTTCATTGTATCACAGCACCCAGCAAAACCACAGGCATAACCAAGCTTACCACACGCCATTTTCAAAATATTTTTCAGGAGGAATATATGATGAATTCACATCGTTCAGCTATGGATGAAGTTCGTATGGCTGCCAAGCTTGCGGATTTAAAAGACGAGCATTACCGCAACACACTGGCGCTAAGTACATTGATTGAACTACTGGTGGATAAAGGCGTCGTGACCCGTGAAGAGGTAGAACGCAAAGCCGCCGAGCTGGACAGCTTTATGACTCACTTACCTTATCCCAAGGTGTAGGACGATCATAATACGTATCGCACAACCGGAATTCACTGTCCTTGTAAAAGCAGCCGCGGTCCTCCATTGCGCCGCGTACGGTCAGCTTCGCAAGCTCCATCATATTGTGGTCACGGCTCAAATGTGCCAAATACGTTCGCTTCGTCCGTCCTGTCAGCAGCTCGCTAAGAATCGCACCCGCCATCTCATTGGATAAGTGACCGATATCACTCAGAATACGACGCTTGATGTTCCACGGATAACGCCCCATCCGCAGCATCTCCACATCATGATTAGCCTCCAGCACCAATACGTCTGCGTCTGATATCGCCTGCTTCACCTTGTCGCTGACATAGCCGAGATCGGTCGCTACACTGAGCTTCTCGGCCCCATCGTAAAAGCTATACCCTACGGGCTCGGCTGCATCATGGGATATGCCAAAAGACTCCACGCGCAATGACTCGAATTCCCGCGTCGCGCCTGTCTCCAATATTCTGCGGTTCTCGTCCGCAATTTGCCCGACAGCATTGCTGATGGCAAACCACGTCTTCTCATTGGCATACACAGGTAAATTATATTTACGCGCCATGGCGCCTAGTCCTTTAACATGATCGGAATGCTCATGCGTGACCAAAATACCATCCAGCTCTTCTCCGCTCAGGTCGCGTTCCTTCAGCAATTCATCAATACGCTTCGCGCTGAGACCTGCGTCGATGAGTAATGTCGTGTCTTCGTTCCGCACAACGGTAGCGTTGCCGGTCGAACCGCTCGACAGCACGGTAAATGAAATCCCCATATCGTTCAAGACCCTTCTGTATGTTCTGTCTTTGGACTAATGACATCTCCGTTCATCTGTACATAATAAACGCCTTTTCCGTTATCCAGCATAAACCGCCACACGGGGGCGGCCACCTGGCTATCCGAGTTAAAGGTCTGTCCATAATAACCGAGCCGAATATCCTTCACAATCGAGTCACGCGGCAAATAGCTGTCGATCAAGCGTGCCAAGGCCTTGGACGCAGGCAGCATTTTCTTCGCCTCGTCTGAGGGCTGGAGAATCACCTGAATTTTACGATACCCTGTAATCTTCTGATTGCTGTAAAACAGAGCCAGCTTCACATTAAACAGCGGCCACTTGTCCTGTACCAACGGATGCAGCACAAAAGCGTCCGTCTGTCCGGATGCCGGCTCCTCCTGAACATCCAGTGGATCATACTGGTAGTTGTCGATATCCTTGATTTGCGGCTCCAATGCCTCAACCAGCGCATCATGGGTGAATACAAGCTTGCTGTCTACCGGTTTTACCAACTGCACGCGATCATCCTTTTCCCCACTATGAACATACGTGTAGGAAAGCTTGGGCAGCTGCGGGGTGTCCCCGGGAATCGGAGCCAGCACCTGAATGCTCTTTTCTTCCATTAAACGCTGCGTATTTTCATCCAATGAGGTAAAATCCAGATTCGGCCCTGCCGTTTCCTGCGCATCATGCCACAACTGGTAGCCCAGCACCGCATTGAGCAGCAAAAATGTACAGATCAGTACGTTTTTCGCGCGGCTCCAATCCATTCCCGTTCCCCCTTCCTGTCACTTTTTTGTCTCCTGAGATAGCTGCGTTTGTGGTGAATTCAATGCTGTCGATGCTGTCGTTACCGGAACTGCATGAATCTCTGCGACAGAACCGTCGCCCAGCGTAACGCGCCACTCAGGAACAAGCTTCAACCCATCATTGGTCAGCTCCGGCTGATATACAGGAGTTAGATCCCTGATGGTTTTTCCTTTGCCTATCGTCTCCAATTGCTTCTTTAAGGTTTCGCCGCCTGGAAGCATGACCTTCTTCGAGGATTGCTCCCCACCCTTGAGGTACAGCAGCGAACGATCATAGACAGATGCCGTTTCCTGCTGGATTTGCAGCGCAATCGTACCAAAGCGGAATGACGGTGTATCCAGCACAGGATAAGCCCCGTAATACTGCTGAAACAGCACACTCGTACGATTTTCATCACTGCTTCTCATTTTCAGCTGATAAGAAGCATCCCAGCCACCATGTTGATTTACAAAATCAACTGCGGCCAATACATCCCTGATCGGGCTGCTTCCACTCGCCCCCGGGGCGCTGGGATCGGTATAGCTCATCCATCGCTGATCCTGCTTGATTTGCAGACTCCGCTTGCTGTCCGTATAAATTTGGGAGCCGTCCTTCTCCTGAATATTGCGCGTAATCCCCGGATCGAAAAACAAGTTGCGCTGCATCTGCTCTGTCGTAAACAACCCGGCATACACCACAGGCTGTACCGTCTCCAGATCGTTTACGGGGATGTAATACTGATTATCCACCAGTTCGTACAACGGGGCATTTTTGCCAAAATTCACATGCTGTTTTACATCCTCCACCGTCATGTCGAACTGGTTCGCCTCATACACGACATCGCCTCTGGCACTGAAAAAGAGCGCATGCGGCTTGGCATTCTTTTCGTCGATATAGATCCAGATGCGGTTAATCGTCTCTCCCTGAAACACCGAATCCGGCGTCAGACGCATGACACGCTCCAGTAATGAAACGGGAACGCCGCCCGAAAAAGACAATTCAATCCCCTCATTTTCGCTGCGAATCCGCGCCCAGTCCGCCGACTGGATACTCCGACGCTGGAAATTGTTAAAGCTCCGGCTTTCCAGCCGCGTGTAAATCAAGTCGTAAAAAGCAACACCCGGATAAAAAACAGTATGTTTTTTGCCCCCTTGGTGAATGAGCATTTTATCGGGAAACACGAGGTTTTCAATCTTTTTCTCCTGCCCCATGCTTTCGGTCTTCACATAGTTTGTTTCTGAAGTGAGTACAGAATCACTGCCTGGAAGGCGGTAGATCAAAAAATAAGTCTGTACCAGGCTGGAAGCCACCAGAAAAACAAGCGCCCCTGACTTCAAACGTTCCTTCACTGTGCTTCCCTCCCTTCACCCGACATGGGGAGCGTAAAGGTTGTGCAGGTCCCTTGACCATATTCTGACTCCAGAAAAATCTGGCCTCCATGAGCCTTTACAATTTCCCGGGCAATCGACAGCCCTAATCCTGTACCGCCCATATTTCGCGATCTCGCCTTGTCTACACGATAAAACCGTTCAAAAATCCGGTCTAGGTCCTTTTTCGGAATACCAATTCCGGTATCCTGTACCGAAATGGACAGCATCCCCTCATTGTTGCGGCGAGCTTCAATCCGAATACTTCCGCCCTCCGGCGTATATTTCAACGCATTGGACATCAGATTGTCCAATACCTGCTCAATTTGATCGCGGTCGATGACGACCTTGCCGATCCCCTGTTCTACGAACATTCCTGAGCGAATGTGCTTTTGCTTCATTTGAAAAGAGAATCGATCCGCCACTTCGTCCAGCATCTCCATCACATCCGCAGGCTGCATCCGCAAGGGCGCTTCATTGGAATCCAGCCGCGACAGATGCAGCAAATCCGTGACCAGCCGGATCATACGCTCCGTCTCGTTGCGAATTACGCCCACGAAGCGCTCCGCAAGCTGCGGCTCACTCAGAGCGCCATCATCCAGCGCTTCGGCATAGCTGCGGATCGTCGTCAACGGAGTGCGCAGCTCATGGGATACATTCGCTACGAATTCCCGTCGTGTCGTCTCCATCTCCTCCTGCTCCGTCACGTCCTGGAGCACGGCAATCGTGCCCGTAATGCCAAATTCACGCCGATGAATCGGCGTGAACGTCACGCGGATCACGATCGGCTCATCCTGACCCGCAGGCTCCAGCTGCAGCAGCGTGGAGGCCGAAGAGCCGCTATACAGGGCCTCGGTTTCCTCCGGATCGATCCCCAGCAGTACCGCGATATGTCTACCGGTCATTTCGTTCTCGTTCACGCCCAGCATAGCGCTGGCCCGGCGGTTAACCAGAATGACCCGGCCATGATCATCTGTAGCGACTACACCGTCGCTCATATTGGTCAGGATGGAGGAGAGCTTCTCCTTCTCCTCCTCATTTTGGGACAGCGCCTCACGCAAGCGGCCTGTCATATAGTTAAAGGCCACGCTGAGCCTGCCGATCTCATCTTCGCCAAACACCGGCATCTGCTGGTCAAACTTGCCCTCTGCGACCTCTGTCGCATGGCGTGTCATCACCTTGATCGGGTGTGTAATGGTATGCGCCAGCACTACGCCCAGCACAGCCGTCAACGCCAGCGCAATCAGCATACCGGACAGAAACACATTGTTAATGCGTTTCATCGTATCGTACAGCTCGGTCATCGAAGCGGCGATATACACTGCGCCAACAATTTTGCCCTGACTGATGACAGGCTTGGCGACGACCTTTTTACGGACGTTATCCTCGTCCACCATGTACTCCTCATTATCGCGAATCCCCTGGAGTGCGCGACTGACGACGGTCTGCGTGTTTTTACGCCCGACATAATCGGCGTGTGAGCCTTGGGAGGTAATCAATACCTTGCCGCTGGCATCCAGCACCTGAATTTCCGCGCCGCTGAAATCGAACAGATTGTTCACCCGCGCGCGCAGACTTTCAACGCTGTCCTCCTCCATTTTACCGTCACTGCCGCTCAAATCCTGCTCTGCCAGCACAGACAGCATTTCTGCCCGTGCCTGTAAATCCTGTGTAAAATTACTCGTCAGAGAGTTCTTCATGGAGCTGACAAAATAGACTCCGATCAGCTGCATCGCCACCAAAATCAGCAGCACATAAATAATAATCAGCTTGGCATGAATGGTGCGAAAGAAAGACAGCCATCTCATGCCCGCAGGCCACCTTTGCTCCCGCTAACAATATATCCGAGCCCACGGCGTGTCAGAATGGTCTCCGGTTTGCTCGGATTTTCCTCGATCTTCTCGCGCAGTCTCCGAATCGTCACATCCACTGTCCGTACATCCCCGTAGTATTCGAACCCCCACACCGCCTGCAGCAAATGCTCGCGGGTCATGACTTTTCCGGTATTCTTCGCCATGTAGTGCAGAAGCTCATACTCTCGGTGTGTCAGATCAAGCGGCGTCCCGTTTTTGTAAGCTGTATACATATCTGTATCAAAAAAGAGGTCCCCCACGCGCAGCCCCTGCTTGTCCTCCTGCGGACGACTTTCCGGCGTACTTGCCCCGCCGCGCTGCTGTCTGCGCATCTGTGCCTTTACCCGTGCCAGCAATTCCCGTGTACTGAACGGCTTCGTCACATAATCGTCCGCACCCAGCTCCAGCCCCAGCACCTTATCAATCTCGCCGTCTTTGGCGGTCAGCATAATAATCGGCGTCTGGAGCTGATGCCCGCGCACCTCGCGGCATACGTCCATGCCGTCCATGCCCGGCAGCATCAGGTCCAGCAAAATCAGGTCAGGCTGCTGCTTGACCGCAATATCCACCGCGCTGATTCCATCAAACGCGCAAATTACCTGGTAGCCCTCTTTTTCCAAATTAAATTTCAAAATATCAGCGATAGGCTGTTCATCATCCACGACCAGAATCGTCCCCTGCATACAGCGTTCACCTCTTCTCACGGATCGTCATTTATATTGATCTTTCGTATGTTAATACCCTATAAGATGCTGATTCTATTCTATCATACCCGCGCGCCATTCCATTACTTCTTCGGACCCTTTTCTTTACGCAGAAAAAACCATGCCTGCACCTGACCTTAGTCATGCAGAAAAACATGGCCTTTCCCCTTGATCTTCATGAATCATGTACATTCCGATATCATCGATAAATCTATCTTAAATACGTCATTGGATTTTGTGCAGTATTATTTTTGCGAATCTCAAAGTGAACATGTGTGCCTGTTGAACGTCCGGTGCTTCCCATGATGCCAATCGCTTCACCCTGCTGTACGACCTGTCCCACACGAACACCAATACTGCTCAAATGCCCGTATACCGTTTGGTAGCCGTTGCGATGGTCAATGATAATGACATTACCGTATCCATTCTGTTGGCCTGCAAATGTGACCACACCATCATCCGAGGCTTGAATCGTATGATTGCCGACCAAATCAACGCCTTCATGCATACGTCCCCAGCGTCCTCCGAAGCTGCTCGTCATGATTGCACCCGCCGTCGGCCAGGCAAATTGCCCCGAGCCTTCTCCCATGACCTTCGTGCCTCTCAGAACCACCTCGGTAACAGACGGCTGCAGCACCTTTTGACCGAGCCATTCCTCTTGCACAACCTCACCGTTCTCCTTGGTCAAACGATAGTCCATCTCTTTAAGACCCGCTTGTCCCGGTCTGACGACTTTGGTGACCCCTGCCTTCAATTCATCACTCTGGCGAATCTCAACCTCAGGCTCGATGGCAATCTGCTCGGCAACCTTCTCTACCGTCCGTACCGTGACTGGCGCCTTGGGTGCAGTGACCTTCAATTCGTCCCCAATTTGCAGATACAGCTCGCGCACGCCAGGATTATTCTGCTTAATATCCCAAGCCGTCATATTGAATTTAGTAGCGATGGACGACAACGAATCGCCTTCCTGTACCGTGTACGTTACAGGCTCCTCGCGCCCCTCGATCAGCACCTTGACCGCTTCTGCCTCCGTCAGCACCTTGTTAGGGTCAGCTTTCACAGGCTCATATGCAATTTTCTCACGGATACTGGCAGACTCCAGCCATGCTTTAGGAGTTTTGGTGCTGGCACTAGCATGACTGCTGCCCACCGACGTCTTGCGAACCAGCCCTTTAATACCTGCAGCCTTACTCTCACCCGCAGGTATGTATTTTTTCTGTACTTGCTTTAACGCCGCCTGTGCCGTAGCTTTATCCTTCACAATGCCAACCGTCTTTCCGTTGACCTTCACTTCAACCCCTTTGGCATATGCTGTCAGCATGCCGTCCAGCTTTTTTAGCGTGGCAGCACTGTCGATTTCCGCTTTATATGCCTTCTCCGTGCTTGTTGTTACCGCACTGGTATTAAGTACCATGTCCACGCCGGGATACTTGTCCTTATACTGTTTGGTCTTGGTAGCATACAGCTGCTTTAGCTGCTGCTCATTCAGGATATTGCCGACCTCGACGCCCTTTACATACACTTTATAATAAGGAACCGTGTTGGCTCCAACATACTGATTGCCAGCAAAAATAAGAATGCCTGCAATCACTACGCCGCCTGCCGTCCAGCTCAGCCATCTTTTCCGTCCGCTCCACAATGCTGCTATTTTCCCTGCTTGTCCAGCAGCATTGCTTTCAACGCTTGAAACCTCATTGCTGTGATCTGGTGAATACTTTCCCTTAGAAACCTCCATGGTCCTCTCCTTTTCAGCATATCCTCTCTCTATTAAATGCGTTCGTTATTGTTCTTTTCCACGATAAAAGTAGTCATTTTGCAAGTCTATATAAGTAATTAGTCGCTATATATCATTACGTAGTTGCGTAAAAGGTTTCAAAATTTTAACCTTTTCGCAACACAGTTTACTTTAACATAGCTTTTACAAAGAATTCAACTGCACCCCAGTTTCTTCCTGACACGCAAAAAAATCCGCGCCAGGCGCGGACTCCTCAGTGTTATGTTGAGCATAAGCTTTGCCCATAATATCATCGTTATTATTTGAGCATACTCATCAGCTTGTTGTACTCTTCTTTCGTCAAATACTTCGCAAGCACCTGCTGAATATCCTGAAGCTCTTGTTCGGTCAGGCCGCCTTCCATGGCGGCTGATATTTTCTGCATCTCCTCCGGCGGCAGCTTATTCATCAGAATCGCAAAAATCTCCTGTTTCTGCGCCGTAGGCAAATTGTTCTTCTTCTCCGTTAAATGATCGGGCGTAATCACCAAGTCATGGCCCTCAATACTGGTCGACTGACCTGTTTCAGGTGTAGCGGCACCTGTACCGCCTCCACCCTCGTCCAATCCCTGTCCCATGACGGGCAGAGCACCATCCGGTGGGGTTGCATTTTCCGAGCTTCCGCCCGTTGCCTTGCTTTTCCCTGTGTCTGTACTTTTACCTGTATCTGTGCTTTTACCTATATCCGTGCTTTTATCTGCGCCCGAGTTCCCATTGAGCCAGCCCAATCCCCATATCGGTTGATGATCGAGCTGAATGTTGAATTGCCGCAGCAGCGATTGAACATAGGCATTCACGACCATACCTGTCACAGCCAGTGTCAGAACGCTGACCAGCACCACCGTCATTCCTTTTTTGAGCAGCCATCCAAGCCATCTCATATCCCGTTACCTCCTTCATACGCAGCTTGCCATGTGTACATCATCATGAAGTGCATATCAATCAGTATTGACGAGATATGACGATTTTTAACCCTTGGAATATGTAAAACTAGCACGCTTGAATAGTAGATGTGACCTAGCAGTGGATCAGCGGGTCCGGCGTACCCAAAAGCGGAAAATATCATTGCGGACATAATCCAGTGAATACAGCACCTGTCTGTTCAGCTCATCGTAATGAAGCTGCTTGAGCAGTAATACCGTAGCCTGTGGCTGTTGGAGCAAACGTGCCGCGTGGGCATCGTGATCATTCGGAACGGTAAGCTCTGAATATGCCCCTACAATTCGTACCCCGGCCTGAAGCTCCAGGCTCTGAAATAAGGACCCTGAAAAAGAGCCGTTATCCAAAATTGGATTCGCTAACTTCTCCGGCATCCAGTTTATAGAGTGCGCCACCGCCTCTCCGTCCGCGGTACGCGTACGCTCCAGTACAATCATCGGCTCATGCTCGGAAAGCTCCATTCGGTCGGCAATATCCGGGGGACACGCCGAAATCCTCTGGATGGATTTCAGCTGCTCTTCCTCCCGCAGCCCTGCAGAACGGATCATATCCCCGATGCTGTACAAGCGATCCAACGAACTGGGAATGCTGGGGAGCGGACGAGTGGCGAACGTACCGCTCCCGTGCTTCACCAGCAGCTTTCCTTCCGCTTCCAGCTGGCGAATGGCTCCACGCAGCGTCGTACGCGACACTCGGAACGATTGAGAAAGCGCGGCTTCCGAAGGCAGCCTGTCACCCGGGCCAATCTGGTTAGCCTCTATATATTCCTCTATGAGCAACTTAATGCTCTCTTGTTTGGTCGACACCGTCCAATGCCCAGCCTTTCTATCATAATGATTGGATTCCAGCGATATAAATCGGATTCGTAAAAGCAATCATAGTAACGCAGTCTTCCATACATCCATATAGCTCAGCTCGTACCCAGCCCTTTTCTGCCGGGTCTTGCAGTGTTATCGTATATTCTCCGGATTGAGCAGGAATGTGGATTTCAGAGCATGTCCCCTGACGGCTGGTCAGCAGCAGACGAAGGCTTTGCGGCTCCAGACGGTAATGGGCGGCTCTGGTCTCTGTATCCAACTGTATCGTCACCGACAGCGAATCTTCCACCATCGGTCCTACACATTCCCCGATACGATAGCGCTTGTCATCCCCCTTAACCTGTGCCTGCATCGTCAGCAACGGCCCCATCGTAACCGATGCAGAGCCATTGCGAATCGCCTCAACGGCCCGGATCGCCAAGGTCCCCTGTTCTCCTGTCTCCTCCTGCACACCCAGATAAGTGACCGCCGGAAGGGCATCATCCGGTTTGGATACGTGCCAGTCCCGACCGCTTACCGCCGTGATGCGATAACCCTGATTCAGCAAATCCGTCCACATCGCGAATGCTCGCTGGCTGTCACGCTTGATCGACGGCATGAGCGTTGACCATACCTCGATATAATCGACCTCATGCCAATCCTGAATGGTATATTCCCAAAAACACCCCGTACAGATCGGACTTCCAATCCGGAACGGATGGGCAATCCCTGCAATCCCTCCCTGCTCATGCACCTTCCGAATCCCCTCGTGAATATCGTCCGGCCCGAGAACACGCCAGTCGATAAAACAGTCTACCCCAAGCGTCAGCATATGCCCGTAAAAGGTGGTCCATTCCATCCCTGAAATGATCGGGACACCAAACTGCTGCTCGACCCACTCCTGATCTACAAGTGCAGATTGGGTATTGTGATCTGTCATGGCGATGCATTCAAGCCCGAGATTGGCTGCGCTTTGAGCCAGCTCCTCCAGTGTTTGCTTGCCATCGCTGTGAAGCGTATGGGTATGAAGCTCCGCTGGAATCCATTTAACCATGTGCAGCGTCCTCCCCCCATACCTGAATGCTGTATGCCAGCTTCTCTGTTACAATGGCATGCAGACTGACGGTTATCCTCCACATTCCTGCGGGATTGTCGCCTGCGACAAATCCCGGCGAAGCCGCGGAAGGACCCAGTCGATGCTCCTGCTGCATCTCGGGGCGGTGCGCATTGCCCCGATGGCGAACAGGATCATCGACAGACAGCGTTAATAAATTTTGCAGTGGCGCATACTTCTTCCACGCATCCTCGGCATGACCCGGTTCATCGTATCCGTATCGGCTCATGCTCGCTTCAATCATGCTTCGAGCCTGCTCCTGATCCTCCAGCAGCTTGGGGGTGTACGAAAATTGAATGCGAATGATGTCTGCCGACTGTGAAATATGAAAAGAGTACGTAATATGGCTTTGGGTACAGGAACGATCAACTGTTCCTTCTACATACAGCAGCTTGCTCATACATGCTCATCCTTGCCTGCCTGGTAATTCTCAGCATTAGCACCTGGGTCTGCCTCATCTGCCGATGCCCATAGAATACCTGCTGGGATATCCCTTGTTAGCTCAAGCACCCGGTTGGTACGAATCCCCGACTGCTGCGGCAAATAATTTTCGTTCAGCATAAAAGCATACAATCCCGCCACCTTCATACGATCGGCACCGCCTTCCAGCAGTACTGCTCTGATTTCCGCTATATCATCCAGCGCAGGCTCTCCCGATAGCTTGATCGTCGTGGAAAAATGTGACTCAGCCCCCTCATAAGCGGCTCTAAAATCTCCGAGTCTCAGATCATGATGGCACGATGAATACCACTGCTCGGAGCCATGCAGGCGAAGCTGGATATCGACACAGGCATCCTCTTCACGTCGATTAAAGCCCGGTCTGGATGGCAAAGCGCGTTCACCGTCGGAACTGGGCACAGGATATTTGGACGTCTGGATAAAGACGTAGCTTCGCTGAGAAGCAAGGGCGATAGATGACGCAAGCGATGGCATTTCCAGCTCCTGCTGGCGCTCCATTTCCCACCCGGTGACCTGATAGGCAAAAGGAAAACGACTCATAACCGCCTCACGCGGCTCTTCCTCTGGCTTCCACTGGAAGGAAGGCGCCAGCATAAAACGGTAGCCTGACGTAATATGATCTGTAAAGTTGCCATTGGTCGTAGCCGATTGAAGAACAGGATGCCCGCCCAAAGCATATTTTCCCTGGAAAGGAGTAGTGATGTGATGAGGGCCTTGGAAAACAGCACTCAGCACATGGCCTTCCGCATCCAGTTCAACCCGATACATCCATTCAATATCTGTTGTTCTTCCCCACTTGCTCATTAACAGCGGTGCTGGCGTTCCTTCATCCTCATGGCTGAACATCATCTGATATTCGATGATCGTTCGTTCTTCCTCCTCTGCCACCGAATAAAACAGAACCAGCGGCGTATCCGTGAAACGATTTTCATAGGGATGGGACAGATTGCGACCATACAAAAGAGGGGTGTGGCGATAGACAAGCGATCTGGCCGAAGAATCAGCCACACAGCGCAGCTCGACCCCGTCGATCCAGGCTCTGGACACCAGCGGAGCAGACTCCAGTTCGCGGAATTCCGCATACACCTCATAATCGCCTTCCTTCAAATACCCCAACAAACGAGTGTACACACCCAGGCTGCTGCCATAATACAAAATAACGTCCTGATTATAGACATCGTTCAGGTAGAGGCGCACGAAGGCTGATTCCCGATCTGCCGCAGCCCAGTCGCTCTCCGAGCGGGCCAGCAAATCCAGCTCTGCGAATCCGTCTTCCGGCATGGAAAACGTAAATCGGAACCCGTTCCCCGTGCTGAGCTCGACCTCGGCTTTGTGTAAGGCAATCCGATACCCGCAATCCAGCAGGTCTTTTTCCTGTAATTCCCCGCGAAACCCGGTCATCTGCACTTCTGCTTGGCTGTTCATCCCTGTAACCTCCTTAGTGTATAGCGGCCCTCTAGCCCGCATCCGCATCCTTCACCATGGTTCGAATATAAAAGTAGCCCATGAAAGAACACAGTAAAAACATAAACACTGCCATAGCGCTTGCCGTATGCGTTTCCTGATAGCTGGAAAATACCTGCTGCATGGCGACACCCAATACCTGCGGCGAGTTGGCACCGATCAGGAACGGAGCTGTGAAGCTGCCCATGATTCCCATAAAAATGAAAGTCACCGCGACCCACATCGTTTTGTAGGAAAGGGGTAAAATAAAGCGCCCAAACAGCTGCATCGTGCTGGCGCCCGCATCTCTGGCACTTTCGACCACAGCGTTCGGAATGCTGGCAAGTGCCGAGCTGAGCAGCATGGTTGCAAACGGGATGTTGAACCACAAATTAGCCAGCACCAGCCCTTTGTAGTCATAAATAATCCTGGGAATGGTTTCAATGCCGAGCGGCAGCAAAAGACGTGCAGCCCAGCCGTGATTGCCATACATCGTAATAATCGCATACGTTGCAATTACTCCGGGAACAAACATCGGAATAAAATACAATCGGCCTATCCATTTCACGACGACCCCTTTGCCAAATCTCAGGTAAATCGCCAAAGCATAGCTGATGACCAGCGTAAGGGCTGTCGAGACTAGCGTGATATTGATCGTATATATGATGTTTCTGCGCATGGCAGGCTCTGTGAACAGCCGAATATAGTTCGCCAGGCCGTAGCCGGTTCCATGCTGATCAATCAAGCTTTCCTTCACGGCATAGAGAATGGGAATAATAACGACCACCAGCAAAATGAGAAAAGACGGGATGACCAGGGCAAGCCCCACCATCCCTCTTTTAGAAGATGAACTCATGATCAGCCGCCTGCGACTTCACTTTGCCAGCGTTTGTAGATTTCCTGCTGAAGCTCGCCGCTGTTGAAGCTGCGGTAGCCTGAAGATACGCTGTTGAATTTCTCTTGCAGCTCACTTGGCATCAGACTCCACTTGATTCCCGGATATCCATACATTTTATTGATAACAACCTTCTGTGCTTCCGGTGTCAGCACATAGTTCAGAAATTCTTGTGTCGCTTCCTTCTTGGAGGAAAGGGAAGGAACCATCAGATAAGACGGGCCGCCTGTAAAAGCAGGATCAATCTGCGTCAGCTTGATTGTGTCAGGAAGCAGTCCTTTCGCCAATTGCTCCAAAGCCATATCGGACCAGGCTGGAATCATATCCACCTCTCCGCTCGCGAGAATATCAAGCGTTCCCTGATTCTTTTTCGGATAGACACCCTTTTGATACATCGAAGGTCCCAGTTCCTTGAGCAGCGAGAAGCCTTGATCCCATTTCTTCATATTAGCCGGATCATTGCTGTTCATGGCCTCTGGCGGGAGGAAGTTATAAATGACGGTATTTACAAACGAACTGCCTGAACCACCCGTGGACGGGTCGTTATAAGCAAACTTGCCGGGATGCTGGCGAATCCACGTATACAGCTCATCCGCTGTTTTGGGAGGCGTAGCCACCTTCGCACTATTATAGGCAAGAACTACCGAAGATGCCCGGTATGGAATAGCCTGATTATTTACTTGCTTCAGGTAGGTTTCATCGACATTGGTCAGGTTCGGAACCTTCTTGGCGTCCATCGTGTCCCACAGTTGTTCACCTGCGCCTCTGGTGATGTCATCCAGACTGCCCTCGTACAGATCGATATCCACATCGGTTTGTCCGCTCTTTTTGGCTGCGATCAGACGATCCAGCGTCGATGCGCCTCCGGTTCCGGCTGGCAAATATACCAGTTTGACCTTAATGCGATCATTTTTAGCTTCAAAATCTTTAATTAAGGTTTCCCATAACTCTTTGACGTTCAAAGATCCGCCAGTGTACAAGGAAATCTCCGTTGTGCCTGCAGCTGCCCCTGCTTTCGTGTCCTTGGCCTCTCCTGTCGTGGTTGCGGCTTTGCCGCTGTTCCCACATCCAGCCAATAACGATAGGCTGAGCACCCCAGCCAAAATCAGACTCATCTTCTTTTTCCCAAACACGTTGTTTCCTCCTTTAGATGGTTGCACAAGTTCGCAACACCGCTAGATGATGCGTTCATGATGGATTGATATTGAAGCAATGTAGAAGGTTGATGGTAGACATTCACTGTGCTGCTGGAAAAGTAACAATTTTATTGAAGCTGAATCTGATTTGCTCTCCACTGCGCAGCTCGGCAGCCCGTTCACGCGGCACAAACATTTTCAGATGATCCGTACCACTGTCCAGCGACACCTCGGCATAATGCCCGAGAACCATCACCTGCCGGATCGTTCCAGACAGAGACGGGTTGTCCTCATTCGTCAGAACAACATCCTCCGGCCTTACACCTACCATGGATTCACCTGTGTATTCATGCTCTTGCGGAAAAGGTATTCCACTCACGGAGACACTGCGGCCTTTGCTCACCCCCCTTAATAAATTGATACGGCCGATAAATCCTGCCACAAACAGCGACTGCGGATGGTCATAAATCTCCTGCGGCGTCGAAAGCTGCTCAATCCGGCCTGCATTCATGACTACAATCCGGTCCGAAATGGACAAAGCCTCTTCCTGATCGTGGGTGACGAACACCATCGTCATTCCCGTCCGCATCTGGATGTCGCGCAGCTCCTCCCGCATCTCCATCCGCAGCTTGGCATCCAGTGCGGAGAAAGGCTCGTCCAGCAGCAATACTTCCGGCTTTAGCAGCAGAGCACGGGCAAGTGCTACCCGCTGCTGTTGGCCGCCTGAGAGCTGACCGGGCGTTTTGCGTTCCGCCGTCTCCAGCCGAACCAGCGCCAGCGCTTCCTTGACCTGGCGGTCGATCTCCGCCTTTTTCACCTTGCGGATCTTCAGTCCGAAGGCCAGATTGTCATACACCGTCATATGCGGCCACAGATTATAGCTTTGGAACACCATGGCTGTCGGGCGCTTTTCGGGAGGCAGCTTCAGTACGCTTTTACCTTGAATCCGGATGTCACCAGCGTCTGGGTCAAGAAAGCCGCCAATCGAGCGAAGCACGGTTGTTTTGCCGCAGCCGGACGGCCCAAGCAGCGTCACCAGTTCCCCCTTCATTACGTCAAGTGAAATGCCTTTGACTCCGTCTCCTGTCTTGAAGCGTTTGGTTAGCTCTTGAATGGATAGTTGAATGGACATGATCTAGGCTCCTTTTGACCAGTTACGTTATTTCACCTGAAATCCGCCTGCCAGTACATCCGCACTTACAAAACGCTTGGCGGCCAATAGCAGAATAATCGTTGGCAGAGTAAGAATGACCGAGAACACAGCACCCGTTGTGCTCGGATAATCGGCAATAATGGAATACATAATGACTGGCATCGTTTTATAGTCCGGTGTTCCGACCAGCAGTGTCCCCTGTGCCTCATCCAGTGAAGCGAGAAAGGTAAAAATGGAAGCAACCACAATACCGGGCAACGCCATGGGAAAGGTGATTTTCCAGAACACCCGAAACGGTCCGGCTCCGGCATCCCGTGCGGATTCCTCCTGTGCGCGATGTACGCTGCGGAACGCAGAGGAAGGAATCCATGTCATATACATGAGCGTGTTCACCATATGGATGAGTACAATGCCTGCAAAGGTGTTCATCAACCCGAATTGGTAAAACAGCACGGCAATAGATACATACAAACCCATTTTCGGAAAAGCATGCGTGAGCAGGAATGAGAATAGAAACCACTTGCTGAGCGGAAAGGAAATCCGGGCAAAGGCATAGGCAGCAGGAACACATACGATAATCGAGCAGACCGTAACGGTAATAGCAATCAGGAAGGATAGGGAAATCGAGCTGAGTACGTCATCCTGGGTAAGTACAAACTTCCACCATTCCAGTGACAAGCTCTGTGGGAGCGGTGCAGGATACTGCCATTTTCCCGAAACCGCCAACAGAAGCAGATTGGTCAGAGGCCCCAGAAAAAAAATGACGAAAACGACAAGCACGATGAATTCCACAATTTTGCGTGTGCCGAGTGAGCGAAGATACCAGTTCATAATTCATCCCTCTCAAGACGTCTAGACGTCCGAATCTCTTTTCAATTTGGATTATAGAGAGGGTTTGTTATCACAAATCGACAAGGAAGATAAGATTATGTAAAGAGGGACGGAAAATGTACACGAAGCGCCACTACGCGAACGGATGGTGCTTCCCATCGCTGTTGTGCCCGGATTTCCTTAAATCAAGCTAAAATGGTTGTAATCCGGGCACAAAGGCGAACGCTATCGCTTGTACAGCACCATTCCGTCCACTTCGTTCTCGTTCTACTTGTTCTATTCTTTAGTTCATTCAGTGCATTCGGGTAAGCATTTTTGAATAGTTCCAATACTGCTTTTGCATATTCTTGAATTTCCTGTTGAGCATCATATGCGATTCTTTGATTCAGAAAATGGCTGACGGCTTGAAGCGTGGATGACTTTCTTTGTTTCCCGAATTTTGTATGTAACAAAACAAAAAGAGAAACCCGTAGTCTTTGAAAAAGACTGGGTTTCTCTTTTGACGTAAGCAACAGCTATATCATTGAACGAGGCAATCGGCTTAACCCATCCCCGTTCATTCTGTCTTACAAGTAAATCGGAAGCACCTGGTTTGTTTGATCACGGTTACGACCCACAGAGAAGATGGCGATAGGAATGCCTGTCAACTCGGATACACGTTGTACATAATTGCGGGTTGCCTCAGGCAGCTCCTCCAATGTTTTCACACCAGTGATGTCCTCGCTCCAGCCTGGCATTTCTTCGTATACCGCCTCGCACTCCGCCAGCATTTTCAGACTTGCCGGATAATGCGTAATGATCTCGCCACGGTATTTGTAGCCTGTGCAGATTTTGACCGTTTTCAGGCCTGTCAATACATCCAGTGAGTTCAGGGACAGACCCGTAAGTCCGCTGACACGGCGGGCATGGCGCACAACGACGCTGTCAAACCAGCCTACACGGCGAGGACGACCTGTAACGGTGCCGTACTCATGACCTGTCTCACGGATATAATCACCGATCTCATCGTTCAGCTCGGTTGGAAACGGGCCATCCCCTACGCGAGTGGTGTACGATTTGGCTACACCGATCACTTGTTGAATTTTGGACGGTCCGACGCCGGAACCGATACATACGCCGCCAGCCGATGGGTTGGAGGACGTTACGTACGGGTACGTACCTTGGTCGATATCGAGCATAACGCCTTGCGCACCCTCGAACAGTACCTTACGGTTCGCGTCAATCGCATCATTCAGCACAACAGACGTATCGCTTACATAAGGACGAATAAATTCTGCATACTCCAGATACTGCTTCAGTATTACTTCTACATCCAGCGGCTCACCGCCGTATACCTGCTGGATCACTTGGTTCTTTTCCTTCGTTAGATGACGCAGCTTCTTCTCGAACTCCTCCGCATCCAGCAAATCAGCAATACGGATACCGTTGCGTGCAGCTTTATCCATATAAGCAGGGCCGATCCCTTTACGCGTCGTACCAATTTTGTTAGGACCTTTACGGTCTTCTTCCAGTACGTCCAGCGTCATATGGTAAGGCATAATCACATGTGCACGGTCACTGATGACCAGATTTTTCGTAGAAAAGCCATTATCATGAATATAATTAATTTCTTCAATAAGAGCGGCTGGATTCACTACCATGCCGTTGCCAATAACACACTTTTTATCTTCATAAAAAACGCCGGATGGAATCAGGCTCAGCTTATACTTTTTACCGTCAATGAGAATCGTATGACCAGCATTGTTTCCGCCTTGGTAACGGGCCACCACTTCAGCACTTTCTGCCAAATAGTCCGTGATTTTACCTTTGCCCTCGTCTCCCCATTGTGTTCCCACAACGACTACAGTTGACATGTTTCATTCCTCCGTGGAGTGCCCACAGACACTCTGATTTTGAGCTGACACACTACGCACATCTGACTTTAACTGTCTTAGCGAACAGATATGGAGCGTTCTCGGACAGCAGGAAAAAACGTCCGTCGCAGACATTCCGTAGGTCGGAAAGCCCCGGGCGTAATGATCTCCCCACTGCGTTGAAGCAGCACTATAAGTGTACCAGTACCATTTTTCAAAGTCAAATAAAAAACGAACAATATATCACATGAAAATAGTATTGTTCGTAATTAGGAGTTTCAATCCTGATATGAAAATATGTAAATAGCCTATGAAAAAGACTCCTTCAACTCGCAAAACACGCGTCGAAAGAGCCATTTTCTAATATATTCATTACATTAGCCCGCGAACGCATCCGAATGGGCACGCTCGTAATTGGCGAATTTATTATAGTTTTTGAGAAACACCAGCTCTACCGTTCCGACCGGGCCGTTACGTTGCTTGGCTATGATAATTTCAATAATATTTTTCTTTTCCGTTTCCTGATTATAGTAATCGTCCCGGTACAGAAACGCGACGATGTCGGCATCCTGCTCGATGGAACCCGATTCCCGCAAGTCACTCATCATCGGTCGCTTGTCTTGACGCTGCTCCACACCCCGGCTCAGCTGGGAAAGGGCAATAACGGGCACTTCAAGTTCACGGGCAATTTGCTTCAATGTCCGTGAAATTTCCGATACCTCCTGCTGCCGATTCTCGCCTGCTTTGCCGCGTCCGTGAATGAGCTGCAAGTAGTCGATTACGATCATGCCAAGTCCCTTCTCCGTCTTGAGACGGCGGCACTTGGCACGGATATCGGCGACAGTGACACCGGGCGTATCGTCGATATAGATTTCTGCCTCGGACAAGGCTGCAATCCCCATCGTCAGCTTGGCCCAATCCTCGTCGCCTTTAAATTCACCTGTCCGCATGACGTTCGCGTCCAGATTAGCCTCGGCGCAGATCATCCGCTGTACGAGCTGAGCCGCCGACATCTCGAGACTAAAGATGGCTACCGTCTCTTTCGCCCGCACTGCAACGTTTTGTGCGATATTCAGGGCGAACGCCGTTTTACCTACAGATGGACGGGCCGCTACAATGATCAAGTCATTGCGCTGAAAGCCTGCCGTCATCTTGTCCAGGTCAACGAAGCCAGATGGAATTCCGGTTGTGTTGCCCTTGTTCTGATGCAGCATTTCGACACGGTCGAACACTTCCATCACGACATCGCGGATGGCGATAAAACCACTGCCTGAGCGCCCGTTGGAGATCTCCATGATCTTGCGCTCGGCATCGCTCAGCATACCGGCGACATCCTCGCCGTTGCTATAGCCTTCGCTCACAATTTGCGTAGCTGTGCGAATCAAGCGACGAAGCATCGCTTTTTCTTCAATAATCTGGGCATAGTAATCCACGTTAGCCGCTGTTGGCACCCCGTGAGCCAGCTTCGCCAGATAACTGACACCGCCGATATCCTCCAGCTGACCTTTGTCCTGAATCTTCGAGGTCAGCGTAACCAAGTCAATCGGCTGCCCGGATTCACCCAGCTCAATCATTGCTTCGTAAATCATCTGATGAGCCTTATCGTAAAAATCCTCGGTCTGCACCCGCTCCATCGCGGTAATCAGTGCTTCGGACTGGAGCAAAATGGACCCGATAACCGCCTGTTCAGCCTCCAGATTTTGCGGAGGAATCCGATCAAAAAATTCGCCGCCCATAATTATTCTTCAGTCACCTGTACCTTCAGCGTAGCTTTGACCTCAGGATGAAGCTTGACGGTCATTTGAGTCACGCCGAGCGTACGAATCGGTTCTTCCAGCTCGATTTTGCGTTTATCCAGCTTGATGCCGGTTTTAGCAACAGCCTCTGCAATTTGCTTGCTTGTAATTGCACCGAACAGCCGTCCGCCGTCTCCAGCCTTCGCTTTGAGCTGAATTGTTGTCTCTTCCAGCTTTTTGCCGAGTACTTGTGCCTCTTCCTTTTCCTCTTGCTTGCGTTTTTCCTCAGCAGCGTTTTGATTTTCCAGCGTCTTCATATTTCCTTCCGTTGCTGGACGGGCAATACCACGCGGCAGCAGAAAATTCGCTGCGTAACCGTCGGATACTTCCTTAACCTGCCCTTTCTTACCTTGACCCTTCATATCTTTAATGAATATCACTTTCATTCAAATAACCCCTCTTCCCCATCAATTTCGGCCAGCACGTCGACCACTCTGCGCTCGGCTTCCTCCAGCGAGCAATCCAGCTGGACCGCCGCATTCGTCAGATGTCCTCCGCCGCCTAGCCGTTCCATGACGACCTGTACGTTCATGCGCCCGAGCGAACGGGCGCTGATCCCCACCAGGCCGTCAGGACGTTCACTGACCACAAAAGAGGCCAGTACATCCGTCATATTGAGTAATGAATCCGCCACCTGAGCAATCAGAAGCTGCGGTATTTTTTGTCCAGGCTCTGTCACCGCAATCGCGATGTGGCCATATATCATTTTAGCATGCTTAATAATTTCCGCCTTAGCAATATATTCATCCAGGTCCTCTTTTAGCATACGCTGGATCATGACTGTATCTGCCCCGCTGCGCCGTAAAAAACCGGCCGCCTCAAACGTACGTGAGCCTGTATGCAGGGAAAAATGCTTGGTATCCACCGTAATCCCGGCCAGCAGCGATGTCGCCTCCAGCGGTGTCAATTGGACTTTCTCATGGATATATTGCAGCAGCTCGGTCACCAGCTCACAGGCCGACGACGCATATGGCTCCAAATAGATCAGAACCGAATCGTTGATAAATTCCTCGCCCCGACGGTGGTGATCTACAACAACCACCCGGCTTGCCGTCTGCACGAGACGCGGCTCAATCGTCATCGAGGCCTTGTGCGTATCCACCACGACCAGCAGGCTATGCTCGGTCATGGCCTGAAGCGACTGCTCCGGCGTCATCAGTGCCTGCGACAGCTTCTCGTCCTTGTTAACCTGCTCCATCATCCGGTCGATGGACGGATTGGATTTATCCAGCACGATATGTGCTTCTACATTGTACAGCGCTGCAGCCTTCCACACGCCGATGGCCGCTCCCAATGCATCCATGTCCGGTATTTTGTGTCCCATGATCAGCACGCGGTCGCTCTCCTGCATCAGATCACGCAGCGCATGGGCAATGACCCGAGCGCGCACCCTTGTACGCTTTTCGACAGCGTTGGACTTGCCTCCATAAAAGGACAGGCGCTGCCCGGCCTTCACTGCTGCCTGATCGCCCCCACGTCCGAGCGCCATATCCAGACTGGACTGAGCCAGCTCGCCCAGCTCCTTGATGCTCTCCGCACCGAAGGACAAACCGATGCTCAGTGTCATGGGCACTTTCAAATCCGCCGTCATTTCCCTTACCGTATCCAGAATGACGAATCGGCTTTGCTCCAGTTCCTGAAGCGCTTTATGATTCAGCATAATGAGATAGCGCTCGGATGACAAGCGGCGCAAATAAATATTGTAATGGTTCGCCCAGGACGTAATCTCGCTTGTCACCTTCGCAATAAGCGCAGTGCGCTGCTGATCGTCCATCCCCTGAGCGGCCTCGTCCATATTGTCGAGCATGACGATACCGAGCGCCAGGCGCTCGTTTTCATACTGCTTGCGCAGCACCGCCAGCTCCGTTACTTCATACAGGTATATCAGGCGCTCATCCAGCACAATCAGGAACTGATAGTAGCGCTCATCATGCTGAAGCTCCACCTTCAGCTCGCGAGTCAGCTCCTTGGTTTCCTTTTTGACACTTAAAGCTCCTGCCAGTTGGGGAAATAGATCCTGCAGAGGCTCGCCGATCAGCGACTGCTCCTCGAACATTTCCCCGACAAACCGATTATGCCATTCTACCGTTCGATGTTCACTGTATAAAATGATCCCAAACGGCAGTGTGCTGATGGCTTCCCCCTCTACCCGCTTGACCCGGAAGGAAAGACCGCTGATATATTGATTCATCTCCCGACGAAAATCCAATTCCGTCTTCAGCATCAGCCCGCCAAGCAAGAATGACAGCAGCAGTCCTATCACACCCAGTTCCCAATTGTACATGGAAATACATATGACAAGCACCAGCAGCAGCAAAAACGCCCAGGCAGTTTGATAGCCGTGCCAGCGTTTTTGTAGAAATTTAGGCATGACTGTTCACCTTATTTCTTTGATCTTGTAATAGCTTCACGCAGCGGAAAGGCCAAATCAATAATACCTATAATGCGGAGCGGTGGGACAATCAGGACGACGAGCGACAGCAGCAGTGCAATCACCGAACTCATTTTACGGCTATGCATCCAGAAGTAAACAAAACCAATCGTCTGAATGGTGAAGCATGCATGGACTAGCGGCAGCATACTGATGGAAACCATTTGAATCCAGCTGCCATTGGAGGAACTTGCTATCCATTCAATCACAATAGCCAGCAGATAATACCAGATTAGCGCTCGCGGCAGCCTCCACTCTCGAGCAGGCTTCATTTTGCGCACAGGCACATCGAGACTACTCAATGCCGGACGTACCAAAGCGTGTGTAATTACAGCCAATAAGAAGGAGGTTACAATCAGCACATATGGCACTCTACCGATAAGCATCGTACCGAGCTGCTGTGTATCCTCCGCAGTCCAATTTGTGCCCGAAAGCATCGGGTTGGCGCTTAAAATCTGCTGTACAATATTTTCCGTTATCGCCGCCTGATCGCGAAGATACTGCGAAAGATCGAATCCGAATGAATACGTAGCGATAAGCAATACAACCAAGAACTCGGCTAAAATAACACCCATTCCTGTCATCAAAGCCTGAAAAGAAGATCCTCCCCTTTTATATATCCGTCCCATCAACATGGAAGGAATCAGAAAATAAATCGCAAGGAGCAATGAATACACGTCTAGTAGCGCCAAAATCAACAACGCCGGCATGACGTGAATTAAGAATCCTTTGAAATGCAGCGATGAAAACAGTACAGCGCCAGGCACAATTAGCAAAAATACGGTAATGATTTTCAGTGGTGTCAATAAAGTCAGCAGCAGAAGCAAATAAATAACGCTCCATGCTACAGTTGCCAAGCGGAATTTCAACATTTTCACCTCTTACGCATATGTTCTTCCAGTGCAGAGATATCCTGATACCAATCCTCCAACTGGTGTCCTTCTTTTCTGTGTCTTCTTAGCTTGTCGATGAGTAGATCATCCAATTCACGGTAAGACACTCCAAGACGCCTTCCCAAAATATAACTGCTCATCATTAAGCTCGCCAGACAATCGCCAATACGGGCTGTACTGCCTTCCCACATCGCTTTAAACAGACGGGAAACTTGGTCAAGAACTTCTGTTTTGAGCCATTCAATAACCTTGGCCCTTTTCACAACATCCATTTCCTTAGGCATATGATGAAGAGTCACACTCCTCTGAAAAAGCTTTATTCTCCATTATAGCATATCCTATTTTGAAAATAACTGTTGCCCCATAGGAGAAATCGTTATTTTCAAAAGCAGCTATGCGCTTATTTTAAGATGATGTATTAAATGATTCTCTGGACACAAACTTTTCACAATACTCTATAATTTGGCTGCGGCGCACGATACCGATAAACCGTTCCATATCATCCACAACGGGTACAAAGTTCTGTACTTTAGCCAAATTAATTAAATCCTCCATATTCGCATCAATAGACACCGGCTTCATCGAAACCCGCAGCGGAACGTCCTTGAGCATAAACTTAGAAGCGTTTTCGAAGGTGATTTTCCCCTCAGACTCTTTCATATGCCACAACAGATCACCTTCTGTAACCGTACCCGTATATCTACCTTCCTTATCTAAAATGGGAACCGCTGTGAAACGGTGATATTCCATCCGCTCCAACGTTTGCCGCAAAGTAGCATCCGCCGTTACACAAGCGACTTCCTGTTTGGGAAGCAAGAAAAAAGCGATATTCATGAGAAACGAATCCCCCTCAAAATCAAATGTAAATCAAATGATTACTCACTGAATGTCCTGCTTGTCGGAAAGCTTCAGCGTCTGCGGGGTTGTACCGGAATCCAGCCAATTCGCGATCAGAAGTCTGGCATATTCCAGCTCTTGTTCATTGGCACGATCATAATACACGCCCTTTTTCTTGAACCCTTCCCCCGTAATCGTAAAACTTGAGATCTGTGGTTCACCCTGCGTAATAGCCTGCTTGCCGAGCCCTGTAATAAAAGCAGGCTCCATATCGGTCTTGAAATTGGTCCCCATAATATCGAGCAGCTCCGGAATTTTGGAAATTCCGTTGATATTCAGCAGCTTATCTGCCATAGCATTCAGAAAAATTTGCTGTCGCTTCGTACGGTTAAAGTCGCTATCTTCCCGATATCTAACATAATACATGGCTTCTTCACCATTATAAAGCGGCTTCCCCGCCTCTATGCGAAACTGGATATGCAGCGGATTTTTGTTCTCAATCGGCTTGTCGATTGGAAGCACAACTCCGCCCACTGCATTCACGGCATCCTGAATACCCTGGAAATTAATCGTAGCATAATAATCGGCCTTATGCTCCATCAGCTTCTCTACCGTAGCCATGGACATATCTTCGCCTCCGAACGCATAAGCGTGTCCCAATTTATCAAAATCATCCTCACCATCGCGATTCGGATCATGTCCGGCAATCTGTACATACGTATCCCTGGGGATGGAAATCAACAGCACACGCGATTCCGCAGGCCGTACTACCGCATACATAACCGTATCCGAGCGACCGCGCGCCTTTTCGTCTGGCCTTTGATCGGTGCCCAGCAGCAGCACCGAAAACGGTTCCTGATGGTAAGCCACCGTCTCCTGTTGCTTCTGTTCTCCAGACAGGCGCGGCTGATAGGACTTCTCCAATTTTCTTTCCAACGTCGGAGATACAAACCAGTCAAAAGCCACCAGTGTTAACTGTTTGCGGAATAGATACCCTCCCACTGCGACCAGAAATAAAACAATACATGAAATATATAGGGCGGTAAACCTTTTTTTCTTTTGAGGCTTGCCGCTGGTCCTTCTCTTATGTCTTCTCTCCATAACAGGTTCTTCCTTCCTTCTCTCCTTCACAAATCCCATCTTTTCATTAAACCGAATAGATCCCTCATGAAGCGGAGGCTTCCCCTCAAAGCATAAAAGGTCTGCTGCCTTGTTGTCAAAAGTGCCATGGCGCATACGCTCAAAACCATACCAAAAAGGCTTCGCCCTCACGGTCAAAGCCTCATGCCTCATTTCAATTTTGTAGCCTGTATCCTATGTAGCCCTTCAGATTCCTTCCTTGCCCTAGTGCAGCGACAGCTTCACCAAATTTTGCAGCCGTATCGGAAAAGAAGCTGACAGCGAAAAACCATAATCGAACAGCTTCCGTGTCTGTTCAAATCGCTCCTCCTTACTCGGCGCACCGAGTACCACAGCAATTAACCGTCTGCCATGCTGCTCTGCGGTACCCGTGAAGCAATATCCAGCATCACTCGTATATCCGGCTTTCAGGCCATCCGTTCCGGCGTAAGAGTACGGTCCAGCCAGGGAAGGCAGCATCCAGTTCGTATTACTAATGTAGAGTCCCTTATCTTTTAACTCCATTTGCGTACGGCTGGACGTTCTTAGAATCTCCGGATGTGACGCAATCAGGTAAGAAGCCAGCCTTGCCGTGTCGCTTGCTGTCATTTTCGTTTCTCCGCGAATATCCTCGGGATGATTCGGTCCCAGTTCACTCTGCCCTGCTCCAGATGCATTGGTAAAGCGGCTATCGGATGACAGTCCAATTTGGGCAGCCTTCTCATTCATACGCTTCACAAAAGCCGCTTCATTGCCTGCCGAGCGCTCTGCCAGTGCCACAGCGGCGTCATTGGCTGAATATACAACCATACTCTGGAACAGTTCGGATACCGTCATCCTTTCGCCATACCGTAGAGATAGATTTATACCCCCCACCGTACTCGCGTAACGGCTAATTTGCACCTCGTCATTCCAGCCTAACCGTCCAGTCCGAATATCCTCCAGCACTAACAGCTCGGTCATGAGCTTGGACATATTGGCGGAGGGCATAGGCGTATTGCCGTTCACATCCATCAGCAATTCCCCGGTATGCATGTCCATCAGTACCGCAGCCTCTGCATCCACATCCGGCTTCCCGACCAACAGGCGGGGTCCAAGCGTAATAAAAATCAATATGATAAGTACCGGGACAATAATAGCCCAACGTAACCAGTGTTTTTTCATCATCATCATAACCCCCATACTTATTAGACGATGAAAAAATCATTTTGTCTGCAATTTTTCGAAAAAAAAATACAATTTTCTTGCTTTTTTTATTCTATAGCAAAATGGCAGGCTACAAAATGCTGGTCGCCCGCATCCCGATATACTGGAGCCTCTGTTTTACAGCGCGCTTCCGCCATAGGACAGCGCGTATGAAACTTACAGCCAGACGGCGGATTGGCCGGAGAAGGAATGTCCCCTTTCAGGACAATTCGCTGTCTCTTGACCGTCGGATCGGGAATCGGAACCGCCGATAGCAGCGCCTTCGTATACGGATGAAGCGGATTGCGGAACAGCTCCTCCTTGGAAGCCAGCTCTACCATTGAGCCCAAATACATTACACCAATGCGGCTGCACAGATGCTCAACCACACTCAGGTCATGCGAGATAAACAGATACGTCAATTGACGTTCCTGCTGCAGATCGCTTAGCAAGTTAATAATCTGGGCCTGAATGGATACATCCAGCGCAGACACAGGTTCATCTGCCACGATAAAATCAGGATTCAAGATCAAAGCCCGTGCAATCCCGATCCGCTGGCGCTGACCGCCAGAGAACTCATGCGGATACCGATCATAGTGATACGAGGACAGACCGCAAATGTTCAGCGTTTCGTTAACCTTCTTCCGCAGCTCGCCACGGTCAATCAGTCCGTGATCCAGCAACGCCTCCCCGATGGCTTCACCGACCTTGATTCTTGGATTCAAGGAGCTAAAAGGGTCCTGAAAGACGATTTGCAGCTTGGGACGAAGCGCTCGGATTCGCTCCTTGCTTAACCCGTGCAGGTCTTCTCCTTTGTATCGCACTGATCCATCCGTTTTATCCATCAGCCTGAGAATGGTCCGCCCAATCGTACTTTTTCCACAGCCCGATTCCCCTACCAGACCGAAGGATTCGCCCTTATGAATGTCAAACGATACATCATCGACCGCTTTCACATATCCTACAGTACGCTGAAATACGCCGCCTGTGATCGGAAAATATTTTTTCAGCCCTTCCACCTGAATTAAAGGCTCGCTCATATCTGTTGCCCTCCTTCTTTCTCATATAGCCAGCAGGCAACCTTATGACCATCCTCCTTTTCGTTCAAGGGAGGAGCCTGATCCTTGCAAATTTGCATACAATGCGCACACCGATCATGAAAATGACAATTTTCTTCCAGCTCAATCGGATTGGGAACCTGACCAGGGATGGAGTACAGTCGATCCATTTTCTGATTAATGACAGGTTTCGCCTTTAATAGCCCTTGAGTATACGGATGCTGCGGGTTTTTGAACAGCTCAATGACAGGAGCCTCTTCAATGACATTGCCGGCATACATGACGACCACATAATCAGCCATCTCTGCCACAACACCCAAATCGTGTGTAATCAGCATAATGGATGTTTTCAGCTTATCCTTCAAGTCCCGCATTAGATCGAGAATTTGTGCCTGAATCGTCACATCCAGAGCCGTTGTCGGTTCATCTGCAATCAACAGCTTCGGATTACAGCTTAATGCGATGGCAATCATGATCCGCTGGCGCATACCGCCACTCAGTTCATGGGGATAGGAATGGAATATTTCCTCCGACCGCGAAATGCCTACCAGGCTAATCAGTTCAATCGCTCGCGCACGTGCTTCCTTTTTACTCATTAATGTATGCATGAGCAGCGGTTCCGTAATCTGTTCTCCAATCGTTAGCACCGGATTCAGAGAAGACATCGGCTCCTGAAAAATAATCGAAATGTCATTGCCGCGAATTTGCTGCATTTGACCTTTATTAAGCGTTAAGAGGTTTTTGCCCTCAAACCAGATTTCACCGTCTGAAGTGTGGGGAGAATCAATCAACCGCATCATCGTCATCGCCGTTACACTTTTACCACAGCCGGATTCCCCTACCACACAGAGCGTTTCACCCTCACGAATTTTAAAACTGACGTCATTGACCGCTTTGACAGTTCCGCTAGAGGTATGAAAGTGGGTTTTCAGGTTACGAAATTCAATCAAAGCATTTTCCATAAACGTTCGTCTCCTACTTCTTCATTTTAGGGTCCAGTGCGTCGCGCAAACCGTCGCCAATCAGGTTAATGGCTACAACTGTAATGAGAATACACATGCCCGGCGGAACCCATATCCAAGGCCGTTTGCGGAAGTCGATCAGGTTATTCGCCGCCGAAATCATATTCCCCCACGAAGGTGTAGGCGGCACCACGCCAATTCCCAGATAACTGAGCGCAGACTCTGTAATAATCGCACCCGCCACCCCGAGCGTAGCCGTAACAATAATGGTAGGAATGGTGTTCGGCAGCAAATGACGGAATATTTTTCGGCGATCCCTCAAGCCCAGAGCTTCTGTGGCCTGCATGAACTCCTGTTCACGCAGTGTAAGAATCTGCCCTCTGACCAGACGGGACAAACTCGTCCAGCTCAAGGCTCCGATAATGAGCATCAGAAAATAAATCCGGTTCGACGGGTCAACCTTCAAATCGGATAACACCGCACCTAAAATAATAAGCAGCGGCAACGTAGGCAATGCCATAAAAATATCGGCAATCCGCATAATAATCGTATCCACGCTTTTACGGTAAAATCCTGCCAGCGCCCCTAACGTCGCACCAATTGCAACCGAAATAAACGTGGCAACCAGCCCCACCGTCAAGGAAATACGACCAGCCAGCATCGTACGCAACAAAATATCTCTACCAAACTTATCCGTACCGAGCCAGTACTGAGCATTAGGCGATAAATTTTTGTCAGATAGCTTGTAATCATCTAAATGATAAGGTGAAATCATCGGCCCAAATGTACAGATGATCACCATCAGAATCAAAATAACAAGTCCGGCTAAAGCTAGGCGGTTTCGGTTAAAACGGCGAACGGCGATTCTCCATGGAGACGCTTCAGGACGGATCGCCGCCTTTTGATTGGGTTCAATCGTGACAGTTTCTGCGGACAATAGTATCCCTCCTATTTCAAGCGAATTCTTGGATCTGCCATGCCATACAATACATCAGAAAGTAAATTTCCAATGAGCGTAAGGACCGCCAGGAAAATGGTAAAGCCCAGCATAAACGGGTAGTCCCGCATGCTGATTGACTCCAGATAAACCTGCCCCACACCCGGCCACACAAATACCTTCTCCAGAATCATGGCCCCGCCAAATAAGGCAGGGAGCTCGAAGCCAAGCAGCGTGATTGCCGGAATCAGTGCGTTGCGCAGAGCGTGCTTGAAAATAACCGTCCGTTCCTTCAAGCCTTTGGCACGTGCAGTACGAATGTAGTCCTGACGGATAACCTCCAGCATGCCTGTACGGAAATACCGGGTTAGGCTGCCTGTACTCAACATCGTAAGTACGAGTGTCGGCAGGAACATATGCTTGAGAATATCCACCATATAAGCCCACGAGCCTGGCTCCATCCCTGCTGTGGTCATGCCCCCAACCGGGAGAATCCCCCATTCGAGTGCAAATATTTTGATCACCAAAAGACCTATAAAGAATGATGGCAGTGACATACATAAGAAAATGAATAATGTGACAAACTTATCGAACAAGGAGTATTGAAACTTGGCTGAAAACACTCCAGCAATGATCGCAATCAGCCAGCTAAAAATAAGGCTAAAAAAAGCGATAATAAAAGAGTTCCATACATAATTGCCAATGACCTTCGTTACCGGCTGCTTATGCTGTAATGAATCTCCCATATTTCCCTTCAGCATATTACCGGCCCATATAAAATAGCGTTGGTACTCCGGCTTATCCAACCCGTAGATATGTCGTAGCTGCTGCGCCTTTTCGGCGGTCATATTCGGGTTCTGCTTGGCTGTAATATAATCACCCGGCACCATGGCTGAAATCGCAAATACGATAATGGATATGCCAATAAGTGTAGGGATGAGCTGCAGCAGTCGGCGAATAATGTACTGCTTCATAATCATTCCTCCAGACGAATAAAGTGATATGCCCAGCCCGTGAGAGCTGAGCATACGATTGGCAACCCTTATTGAGCGATCTGAACGTCATGCAAAGTGAATTCAAAATCCTTGTATGGCGAGATATCAAAGCCGGTCAAACGTCCATTAATCGGCCACATATCTCTGCGTTGGTACATAAAGATAACTGGCAAATCTTTGTTCAATTCTTGATAGAGCTGTTTGTAAATCTCCTTGCGCTTCTCTTGATTCAATTCATGCTTACCGGCAAACGACAACTCATCGACCTTTTTGTTCGAATAGCCGATATCATTTTGTGCACCATTTGTAATATAAACCGTTGAATCCGGATCAGGTGTCAAGCCCCAAGCTGCAAAGAACATATCGTACTTGCCCGTATCCTTTTTATCCATAATTGCGTTAAAATCCAATGTTTCAGATGTCAGCTTAATGCCCAGTTCCTTGTAGTTGTTGGTCATAATCGGCAGCAACGCTTCTACTACGGGATTATCTGCGGTCGCAGAGAAGTTAATGGTCAGTTTCTCTCCGTCCTTCTCACGGATACCGTCCGCACCAGCCTTCCATCCTGCCTCATCCAGCAAAGCCTTCGCTTTAGCCATATCAAATTCATACTTGTTAATGCCTTCATCCGTGTAAGACCAAGATTCTGTAGACTGTGGAATGTTAATCACGTTCGCATATGGGCCATATACGCCCTGTACAATCTCCTTGCGGTTCAAGCCGATGGTCAGAGCCTGGCGTACCTTAGGGTCCTGAAATTTCTTTTCTTTGTGGTTAAACGCGATATATCCATAGCCGTTCGTCGGCATAATATGCACATCCAGGAAGCCCAGAGCCTTCAATTCTTCTACGTTATCCTCGGTAACCGTAACGTTATCCATATCTGTTTCACCTGTTTGCAGCATGGACAGGTTAGTCTCTTCCGTCGTTGTTTTGAAAATAACCGATTTCACCTTCGGTGCGCCTTTGAAGTAGTTTGGATTCGCTTCAAATACGACCTGCTGGCCCGGAGAAAAGCTCTTCAGCACATACTGTCCAGAGCCGATTGGCTTGTTATTAAGCGCCTTGATGCTATCCAGACTACCCTTTTTGTAGCCTTTTCCGTAATAAGCTTCTGGCATGAAGTATAGCTCACCCAAGAAATCCTTAGTATAGGCTGTTGCTTCTGTGACTGTTACTTCTACCGTGTTATCATCAATAACTTTGATACCGGAAATATCATTGGCTTTGCCATCGTGGTATTCTTTACCGCCTTTAATTTTGAACGACAGAACGTCCGTTTCACCGTCGTAATTTGGATCATGCAGCACCTTGAGAACAAAGGCATAATCCTTCACCGTTACCGGCGTGCCGTCGCTATACTTTACACCTGGTTTCAGATGGAATGTATATTTCAGACCATCTTGCGATACATCAACCTTGTCAGCCAGACTATTTTCATATGTACCATCTGCTTTCACCTGCAAAAAGGAATCAAACACCGTTCTGACTACATATAAATCATAACTTGTTTGCCAGAAAAACGGATTAAATACCCCTTTAGGTGATGTCATACCTACCACTATATTATCTTTTCGATTGGTTGCTCCCGGCGGATTTTGTGCCAGATCAGTCGCTTTAATGACACCCTCCGTCACTTGTGTACTGGATTCATTACCCTCTGTTTTATTTTCCGCATTGCCCTGCTGTTGCTGTGCCTCATTAGCACCTCCACTGCATCCTGCAAACAGAACACCAACCATCGTAAGCACCATAAGCAAAGAAACCCATTTCTTCGTCATTACCATTCTGTTAATCCCCCTTAGTCGGTTCTTTATTTAACAGCTTGACTCATTCATGCGGTAATCCATTAAAGCTTTAGGTTTAAAAATGTAAGTCTGTACATCCTCCTTACTGTCACACATGATAGCGTAAACACGTGTTTTAGACCCTTGGTCAATTCTGTGAACTGGTAACCATTACATTTTTATTAAGGTTTATCTTAAGTGTAAAATAACATCACGTCAATATCTTTTTTTATGTAATCTAAAAAATTTTAGATATCTATTTATGTGAATTTTATGGATTTAATTTGTATGAAATGAAAAAATATAGAACTTGATGTAATATAAAATAACATTATGGAGTATCGGGATGTTTGCTCTGGTGAGTTGGGGAACTTGTAATCTTACAAGTAAATAAAAGATAAACTTACGTGCTATGGTTAAACATGGATTGTATTATTAGTAAGTTACAATAGATGGCACTTGTTGTCAATATAAAAAGTCACAAAAAAAGAGACGCTCCCAGCATCGGGAACATCTCTTTTTTATTCCATCACGCTACTATTCAGTAGTGTAAGGAAGCAATGCGATTTGACGGGAACGTTTGATCGCGATTGTCAACATACGTTGATATTTCGCGCTTGTTCCAGTCACACGACGAGGAAGAATTTTTCCACGCTCGCTGATGAATTTTTTAAGCAGGTCTGTATCTTTATAGTCAATGTGAGTAATTTTGTTCACAGTGAAGAAACATACTTTACGACGTTTGTTGCGACCACCACGACGAGCTGGTCTTTTGTTATCGTCTCCGCCTTCTCTTTGTCTGAAGCCCATTCTTTGTCAGTCCTTTCCCAATTAAAATGGTAAATCATCATCCGAAATATCGATCGGTTTTCCGTCATCGGAAAAAGGATCCTGATTGTTTCGCGAGTTATTATTCCCGCGTCCACTATTGCTGCTACCGCCTCCAAAAGGAGACTCCTCACGCATACCTCCACCGCTATTGCCGCCACCGTTGCCGCTATCGCGGTTAGATTCCAAGAAACGTACATTATCAGCTACAATTTCAGTCACGTATACACGTTTTCCTTCATTGTTCTCATAATTACGCACTTGAACACGGCCTTCAACAGCCGTCAGACGACCTTTGCGAAGATAGTTAGCGCATGTTTCAGCAAGCTGACGCCAGGTTACGATCGGCAAGAAATCCGCTTCCCGTTCGCCGCCTTGACTTGTAAACGGACGGTCTACAGCCAGGGTGAACTGGGTTACTGCTACACCCGACGGTGTATAGCGCAGCTCCGGATCTTTGGTCAAACGACCGATCAGAATGACACGGTTCAACAATCCAATCCCCTCCTTTGAGCGTTGTTCATTACATAATCACGTACAATAATTAAGCTACGTCGTTCGTAATGAGATAACGAATTACTTCGTCAGAAATTTTCATGATACGCTCAAGCTCAGTAACAACAGCAGGCTCTGCTGTGAAGTTAACCAGAACGAAAGAACCATCACGGAATTTCTTGATCTCATACGCAAGACGGCGTTTAGTTACATCGTGATTCGTAATTTCGCCACCGCCG
This sequence comes from Paenibacillus kribbensis, assembly GCF_002240415.1. NCBI lineage: Bacteria > Bacillati > Bacillota > Bacilli > Caryophanales > Paenibacillaceae > Paenibacillus > Paenibacillus kribbensis. The sequence goes on along the minus strand of NZ_CP020028.1, from coordinate 5,672,239 downwards.
TTAGAGATGATACCTTGGAATTTGTCGACTGTCGCTTGAACAGCTTCTTGTTCAATGTCAGGACGAATAATGTACATCACTTCATATTTGCGCATTCTTTACACCTCCTTATGGACATAAGGCCCTCAATCTTGGTTGAGAGCAAGGAACGAGCCTAAACTCGCACTAAAACAGTTTACCAAATCGAGCGACTGAATGCAACCTGCTGGAACAAAAATTACGCATCTATATCGCTTCCGCATGTTTCTGTTCAGGACAGCGCACAATAACCGTTGCAGTCCAAATTCATTTATCTAAAGGAGGTACAATTCATGGGTGAAAAAACCGAATTCGAGCCAGGTGACAAAGTCCCAAATGATGGCGTATATATGGAAGTGGGCGAAAAAAGCTTTCACACCGAAATTCAAAATCCGCAGTCAATATCGCTGGAAAGAGGCGATTTTTTTCCGGAAACCACCAACCATAACCGCAAGTGGAAGAAAAAAACGAAAGCCCGCGTTCACTAATGTATATTTCTTCGGAATCTGGGCCATATTATGATTAGGCGGTACAACAGAGAGGTGTGGTTCCGTTGGACAACGTAGCCGGACAAACTGTTAGGAGATCCATTCAAGGCATTAGAAGCGTTAGGTTTGTGTAAAAGGACACTGTCTTTTCAACACTGGTATTGCTTGTCAGTACACCGGGTTTCATGATGTGATTGGACAGATCGTATCCTGTTAAAAATGTACCGCCTACGATGGAGGACCTTTGGGGTCCTCCTTTGTTGCATTATCGTACTTTTTGCATATACTGGTAAAATGCAGATTAATTCAGCTCCTTCTGCTAGAATATATCCAAATACAAAGACCTACTATTACGGAGGTTTTAAGATGAGCTATTCTCGAATACTAAAATGGATATCAGGTATATTCGAATTGGTGCTTGCCATACCGATTGTGGGAGGAGCCATTGTCATAGGGACGGGTTATTCGGCTCTGGGCTTCATGCTAATCCTGCATGCAGTGACACTCATCCTGTCCTTACGCAATCAGGAAGCGATCTACGGCTCTGTATGGGGGATACTCACCTCCTTGCTTGCCTGGATTCCCATCATCGGCTGGGTCCTCCATTTGATTGCTGCCATTCTTCTGATGATCTCCGGCTCGAAAAAAACAAAACGCTATCATTATCCGCCAAACCAACTCTAACCACCCCAAATACTCCTGACAGCACTGATCTTTTCTGCTGTCGGGAGTATTTTTTGCTGTAACGGATATACCTCTCAGAAGTAACAACTTAAGCCTTGTTTTTTACAAGATCGAGCTGTAGGTCTCCCCTTCCCTAATGAAAATAAAGTTATCCTTTTTCGATATACGAAAAAAGTTTTACGATGCAGGTAGTGTAGGATATAATAACAAATAACTAATTTAGTTTTCTACAATATGTTTCTAAAGGAGGCTCATTAGCTTGGGTCAAATTCATTTTAAATTGAATGAAACACTAGAAATGATTGGAGCTACACGTAACAAGATCGCAGTGGAGTCGAAAACGAGACCTGCTACTATTCTTGATTTAGCAAGTGGCGATACAAAAACCATTAAGTTGGAAACCTTGGTCAGTATCTTAAATGCAATAAACGAAATCGCCCACAGCCATGGATTGGAAAAAACATTTGGTATTGAAGATATCATTCAGTTCGTCCCTCAAAGCACAGAAAATACGCGCTAATCCACTTTGGGATAGCGCGTATTTTTTCAAATATTTGATTCTGTCCTTCAAAACCTTTTCCAAAAATCAAAAAATCCCCTACGCCCATAAGCGTAAGAGATTGGTTTAATTATTCAATGAAGTTAGTGGCGGAAAGAGTGGGATTCGAACCCACGCACGCCTCGCGACGCCTAACTGATTTCGAGTCAGCCCCCTTGGACCTCTTGGGTACCTTTCCGCAGCAAGGATTATTATATCATCATTGCAGCCACGACGCAAGCTGATTCTTGTCCATCATGATTCACTTTCTCGGCTCAGATGGTTTCCGAATTCTGCTCGTCAGCATTGGACTTCGAGCGCAGCACCTTCTTCATATTCTTTTCGAACTTGGCACGTGGGATCAGCACACTATGCTGGCAGCCGACACACTTGATTCGAATATCCATCCCCATACGGATAATTTCCATTTCATTTGTCCCGCAGGGATGAGGCTTCTTCATCTGCACAATGTCCCCTAGCTCAAACGACTTACGCTCCATCCTTCTCTCCCCCTTTTCCTTCCTCGTAATCCTCTTTCTCAAGGGTTACCGACGTCTCCAACACGGCCTGACGATATTCCTCATCCTCCAGAGCCCTCTTGATGTTATTGTGGATATCACGCTCGACCACAGCCGCTGTATTCGGCATACACTCCGCTACAACACGTACAATATACTCTGCTGTAGTCATGGACTGGACCCCCAGCACATCCGGTATATTCAGCACCTGTGCATTGGACTCCTCAATCCCCTGGATTGCCTGCTTGACCAAGCCAACCGCTTCTTCCAAACTACGCTCCGCCTTCATCGGTACGTCGACTACCGCCAATGCGTTGGACATGGAGAAGTTCGTAACTGTCGTAATGGAGCCGTTCGGCAAAATGTAAACCTCTCCTTTCCAGCTCACCAGTCTGGTTGTACGCAGCCCAATCATTTCTACCGTTCCTTTGAAGGTTCCTGTCTGAATGACGTCTCCTACGGCAAACTGATCCTCAAAAATAATAAAAAATCCGGTGATTACATCCTTAACCAGGCTCTGTGCCCCAAAACCGACAGCCAATCCAAGCACTCCGGCCCCGGCAATCAGCGGTCCAAGATTAATCCCCATTTGCGACAATACCAGCATAATCAAAATGAAATTGAAGACAATATTGGTTACATTCTTTAGAAGCTCCCCAACAGTTGTTAACCGTCGCGCATTTAATCGGAACCTGCCGTTATCTCCCTTTTGCTGCATCGACTTATCTATAATTTTATTAATAACCCGAATAAAGATACGTGTAATAATGAAAATGATAGCAATTTTTAGAATGACAAACAAAAAGGCCGACCACATCTCACCATCTGTAATAAACTTCCACACAATATCCTTCAAGTGAATTGCGCCATTCACTACCTCTTCTGTGCTTGTGTCGCCCTCCAGCCAATGCATAAAGGTCATGCTGTATTCCTCCTTAAACCAGGGAACTTCTCTTCCATCTTCCCACATTCTATTTCCTACAATATAAACTCATCAACTGATGTTATTCATCCGCCTATGAATAATCTACTTTCCCAAGTATAAAAACACAAACTTATCCATATACTAGCTACTATCTAAAGAATAAATGTTACCCGCATAACGATCTATATAAAGCGAGCGCAACCGGCACACTCCATTACAGAGCGAAAGGAAGATACCATGTCTCATCCATCTGACTTCATTCCGGGGCAAGAACCCCTTAGCCTAAAAATATCGCACACCGATCCCGGGATCCAATCAGCCATCATCCATCGTCTGCTGTTCCATCTGCATCAGGCACCGAGTCTACAGAATATCGTCATCATTTGCATCGGCACCGACCGTTCTACTGGAGATTGTCTCGGACCGCTCGTAGGTACCCATTTATCACGCTACAAAAGCCCCCTATTTAACCTATATGGTACATTAGAGGAGCCTGTACATGCTATGAATCTGCAAACGACGCTTAATGACATATATGCACGGTATGAACAGCCTTACATCATCGGCATCGATGCATGCCTTGGACAAACCTCCAGCGTTGGATGCATCCAGGTCGCCGAGGGTCCGCTAAAGCCTGGAGCAGGCGTAAATAAAGAATTACCGCCGGTCGGCGATATCCATTTGACAGGTATCGTTAACGTCGGCGGCTTCATGGAATACTTCGTGTTGCAAAATACAAGGCTAAATCTGGTAATGAAATTATCAGATATCATTGCTAGCAGCTTATACTCAGCGATTAAGGAGTGGCATTACCGTTCTGTCCTGCTTGCTGCGCAAGAATAACGGCTTCTTTCTCTTCAGGTGATAAGGAATAGGTTGATTGTCCAGCCTCCAGAGGCTTGGCATACACATAAGAACCATCCCGGTTATAAATGCCGGTTAACACGATGCCATCCCGATTGTCATCTACAATAGCCAGAGAGAAACTCAGGTCGCTTCCTCTCTCGCCAAAGGCATTATAACGCTTGATGCCTACATTCCCCTTCAATCCAGTCAGTTTGCTACGTAGAGATTTCATGCTTGCACGATGGGTCGCCTGCTCATCCTCAATCGTATCCATTTGTACTTTCAAATCAATCAGCAGCGTTTCTAAATTTTCAACACCGCTGCCTGCCATCATGGTCTCATACTTGCGCCGCATTTTCTTCAATTTTGCACCCTGTACAATAATAACAATCAACAGTAAGAGCAAAATGAACACGATCCCTGCAACGATTCCAGCAAGCTGTTCCATGATTAGTCCATTCAATTCAGCCATATGCTTGTTTCTACTCCTCTACCTCGAAAATCATGTACCTGTATATCTTATATTTTATACGCTTGAGAACAGCGAAACAAATAACAGAAGGCTATTAGTTTACCCATCCATACCATTCTGATTCTTACAGATTCAGACAAAGCAAAGACATATCTCACTTTCCATTTTGCTCAAGGAGACATGTCCATATTGTTACAGACTACTGCAGTAACTCCAGTAATCGTTCCAAATCCTGCTGGCTGTAATAATTTAATTCGATTTTGCCTTTATCCTTATTGTGCTTAATTTTCACAGTCGTTTTAAAACGCTCACGCAGGGACTCTTCCATATGGTCAATATAGGGGTCCCTTTTTCGCACCTTGGCTTTGGCCTTCGTCTCTCCAGGTTTGTGATCCAGCTGTTGTACAGCTTCCTCCAGTTCGCGAACACTCCACTGCTGCTCAATACATTGCAGTGCTAGCTGCTTCACTATACTTGGATCCTTGAGTCCAACAATGGCTCTGGCATGCCCCATAGACAATGTTCCACGTGAAACATGATCTTTAACTTCCTCTGGTAATGCAAGCAAACGAAGAAAATTGGCAATATGAGAACGTGATTTTCCAACCTTCATGGACAACTCTTCCTGTGTTAAGGAAAATTGATCCATTAATCCCTGATAAGCTACTGCCACTTCCATCGCATTCAAATTTTCACGTTGCAAGTTTTCAATCAAGGCAATTTCCATCACCTGCTGATCCGTAAAATTGCGAACGACCACAGGTATGGTTGGATTCCCACAAAATTGGGACGCCCGAAAACGTCTTTCCCCTGCTATAATTTCGTATCCTCTCAATACACTACGCGCAATAATAGGTTGGATAACACCATGCTGACGTATGGATTCCGCTAACTCTTTAATGGATTCATCATCAAATGTTTTTCGAGGCTGGTACGGGTTCGCACGCAACTGGCTAAGCGGAATATCAACAACCTTGTCCTCTTCATTGACTGTAAGGGAGGGAATGAGTGCATCCAGTCCTTTTCCCAACCGTTTACTCATAAGATACCACTTCCTTTGCCAACTCAATATATACCTCTGCCCCACGTGAGCGGGGATCATACGTAATAATGGACTGGCCATGCGATGGGGCTTCGCTAAGTCTTACATTGCGTGGAATAATCGTCTGATAGACCTTGCTTTGAAAATACTTTTTCACTTCTTCAATCACCTGAATACCCAAATTCGTACGGGCATCAAACATCGTCAACAACACACCTTCAATTTGCAATGAGGTGTTCAGATGCTTTTGTACTAATCTTACGGTATTTAATAGCTGGCTTAATCCTTCCAATGCATAATATTCACACTGAATCGGAATAATGACCGAATCAGAGGCTGTCAATGAATTGAGCGTCAAAATACCCAACGATGGAGGGCAATCAATTAATATATAGTCATAATTATGCTTCACAAGCTGGAGCGATCTCTTTAATCTCAGCTCACGAGATATGGTCGGCACCAGCTCGATCTCCGCACCGGCTAGCTGAATGGTTGCTGGAATAATATCCAGCCCCTCAATCTGTGTGCTGACAATCGCCTCACTAGGATCAACCTCATTAATGAGTACATCATAAATGCAATTTGCCACATCCGCCTTATTGATACCCACACCACTGGTTGTATTACCTTGCGGGTCGATATCCACGAGCAATACCCTTTTGCCGAGGGAAGCAAGTCCGGCGCCCAAATTCACGGAAGTAGTTGTTTTGCCCACTCCGCCCTTTTGATTGGCTACGGCTATTATTTTCGACACTTCATTCACCTCATAATTTAATCGGAATTCTGCTACATTCTATGATGCAAAATGCTCTATGGAGACGTTACTTAATCCTTAGCTTACGGATAACGGCAATTTTATAAAATAGAATACGAGTATGCTGCGGTTTTATTGGGCGTTAGACAGAAAAAGCGGCAATTGCTGCCGCCTGTACGCTGCATCCCTTACTTACGTTTGGGAATTTGAATGACAATCTCATAGTGATCCTCGTGATCGGATTCCTTGGTTTTGATATCCAGGCCTGAGCCAGACACCATATCAATGGATTGACGAATCGTATTCAGCGCAAGCCGGACATCCTTGGTAAAGGAAATCCGCTTGGATTTCTTAATCGTTGACACTTGTTTATAAAAGGCAACTCGTGCCTCTGTCTGCTTTACATTGAGTTCCTTAGAAATGACTTCATCTAAAACCTTATACTGTAGCTCTTCGGTCTCTAATGACAATAACGCACGAGCATGACGCTCGGACACCTTCCGTTCCATTAAAGCTTCTTTCACTCTCTCTGGCAGATGAAGCAGTCTTATCTTGTTGGCAATGGTGGATTGACTTTTACCCAGTCGCTGAGCAAGGCTTTCCTGAGTAAGCTGATGGAGATCAATCAACTTCTGATAAGCCACTGCTTCTTCAATCGCAGTCAGCCCTTCCCGTTGAAGATTCTCAATCAACGCGATGGATGCAGCTTGCGAATCATTAAACTCACGAACAATGGCTGGAATGGTGTCCATTCCCAGCTTGGTAACAGCTCTCCAACGACGTTCCCCTGCTATAATTTCATATTGTCCATTACGGAAACGAACGACAATCGGTTGAATTACACCATGCGTCTTAATGGTCTGGCATAGCTCATCAATCTTCTCGTCGTCAAATATGGTGCGGGGCTGATAAGGACTGCTGACAATATCCCGAACAGGAAGTTGCTTTATTTCGTCCCCATTGGATCGCTCCGTCAAACCAAATAGCCTGGAAAATTGTTCTTTCATTCCGTATAATACCACCTAATTTCATAATAGCACCATACTTACAGCGCTTCGTGAAAAACAGTTCCTTACGCGGATCATAGACCCCTTTTATATGAGAAAGCCCCGTAAGTGGATACACTTCGTGTGCTCTCCCGGCCTTGTTGCCCCACTTCCCTATATGTATGGCTGAAAGAGGATTTTGCAAAATCCCCGGATAAATGAGTACGGGAAGTAGTCAACTGACATTAAAACGATTATCTCTATTCTATCACTTTTTCAGCCATAATCCTATCGCCTCTACCAGCTTTTCGGAAGGATCAGATAATAAATTGTCCTCCCATCCCGCTGCCTATTTAGCCATTTTCCTTTTCGCTACAAAGTAAATCCCCCGTATCTACAATTTTTCGATAGAGAGAGCCTGCTTAGCCATAAAAAAAGTGAATGTTTCACGTGAAACACTCACTTTCTTTCAAACATTTACACTAACGGTGATTTCAAAGGCGTACCCGGCTTGCGCGGATATTTTCGTGGGGTAGCTGCCCTTTTTTCAATAATGATCATATGTCTGGCTGCATCTTCAACAGGTAGATGAAAGGCTTGAACATGCTTGATTTTCCCTTTTAGCTCTTTCAGGCTGTAGGAAGCTTCCTTGATTTCCTCCGTTGGATCACTGCCCTTCATCGCAGCAAAGTGACCTCCTTCACGGACAAATGGCAAACAAAATTCATTCAGTACTGCAAGACGGGCAACAGCTCTGGCTGTAACCAGATCGTAGCTATCGCGGTAGCCTGTTTTACGTCCTAATTCCTCTGCCCTGCTGTGAATCAGTTCAACATTTTCCAACCCCAACTGCTCTACTACATGTGCTAAGAATTGAATGCGTTTGTTCAACGAGTCTACAATGGTCAGTCGAATATGTGGAAAGCAAATTTTCAAAGGAATACCAGGAAAGCCTGCGCCTGACCCAATATCAGCAAGGCTTCCCACATCCTTTAACGGAACATAGAAGGCAAGTGAAAGAGAATCGTAAAAATGCTTGGTGTACACCGCATCACGCTCTGTAATCCCCGTCAGATTCATTTTTTCATTCCACTCCACCAGCACGCGGTAATACGTTTCAAACTGCTCTAGCTGACTATCATTAATCACAATGCCATGCTCGGCCAGTCGCTGCTTAAATTGCTGTTGTATGGCGTCCATTATGATCCCCTTGCTGCCGTTACGCGGTTATAGTGCTCCAGATAAACCAGCAAAATGGAAATATCCGCAGGAGTCACGCCCGAGATACGGGATGCCTGACCAATGGACATCGGACGGATTTTTTCGAGCTTCTGCTTCGCTTCAATAGCCAAGCCTTGAACCTCATTGTATGCAATATTTTCTGGAAGCTTCTTTTTCTCCATCTTTTGCAGACGTTCTACATGCATCAATTGCTTTTCGATGTAGCCCGCATACTTAATTTGAATTTCGACCTGCTCCTGCTCTTCCTCAGTAAGAACGACAGGTGAAGGTGAAATCTGCGCCACTTGTGAATAGCTGATCTCTGGTCGACGCAGCACCGTTAACAAATTACTGCCATCTTGTATCGGTGCCGAACCGCCTTGCTCCAGCATTTCATTGACATCAACTGGACGAACCTTCGCCAAGCGAAGACGCTCAATTTCCTGCTCTACCTTTTGCTTTTTATCCAAAAAGCGCTCGTACCGATCGTCCGTAATCAGGCCAATCTCATGCCCAATCGGTGTCAACCGCAAATCTGCATTATCATGACGCAGCAACAGACGGTATTCTGCACGTGACGTCAGCAGACGGTAAGGCTCATTTGTACCTTTGGTCACCAGATCGTCGATCAGAACCCCGATGTAGCCTTGAGAGCGGTCCAAAACAACAGGCTCTTTGCCCTGCACCTTGCGAGCAGCATTAATCCCTGCCATAATTCCTTGGCCCGCAGCTTCCTCGTAACCGGAGGTACCGTTTATCTGACCTGCTGTGAACAAGCCAGGAACCTTTTTCGTTTCCAAAGTAGGCCACAACTGGGTAGGCACCATCGCATCATACTCAATAGCGTAACCGTTACGCATCATTTCTACCTTTTCCATCCCTGGAATGGTGCGCAGCACAGCTAGTTGCACATCCTCTGGCAGACTGGTTGACAAGCCTTGAACATAGTATTCAGATGTGTTTTTACCCTCAGGTTCCAAGAAGATTTGGTGCTTTGGCTTATCGCTGAAACGTACTACTTTATCTTCAATAGATGGACAATAGCGTGGCCCTGTTCCTTCGATCAGACCGGAAAACATCGGCGCACGATGCAAATTGTCATTAATAATCTGATGTGTTTCTACAGAAGTATATGTCAGCCAGCAAGGGAGCTGCTCATTATCCGAAGACTTCGTCTCATAGGAAAAAAACTTCGGCTGGTCATCACCCGGCTGAATTTCCGTTTTGCTAAAATCAATCGTGTCCTTATGCACCCGCGGTGGTGTTCCTGTTTTGAATCGAACGAGATCGAAGCCCAGTTCTTTCAAATGCTCAGCCAATCTCACTGAAGGCTGCTGATTGTTGGGACCACTCTCATACATCAGCTCACCCATAATGATTTTTCCACGCAAATAGGTGCCAGTCGTCAGCACAACTGCTTTACTCCGATACTCTGTGCCCGTCTTCGTAATCACGCCCACGCAATGGCCGTCTTCTATAATCAGTTCTTCTACCATACCTTGACGCAGGGTCAGATTGGGTTCCTTTTCCATCGTTTCCTTCATCGTATGCTGATAAGAGAACTTGTCAGCCTGTGCACGCAAGGCGTGAACCGCAGGTCCTTTACCTGTATTCAGCATACGCATTTGGATAAAGGTCTTGTCGATGTTGCGACCCATTTCACCGCCCAAAGCATCGATTTCCCGCACCACATGACCTTTTGCAGGACCGCCAATAGACGGGTTGCAGGGCATAAACGCGACCATATCCAGGTTAATTGTAATCATCAACGTACGACAGCCCATCCGGGCTGCGGCCAAGGCGGATTCTACGCCCGCATGGCCCGCGCCTACGACAATAACATCATAGTCGCCTCCTTGGTATCCCATACCTCTCTTACCTCCTTATGCACTCCGGTCTTCCGCCGAATATGCTCTTGTATATCTATAACGATAGCAGGGCTTATACCAGCCATGCTTGAATGTCCTATTTGCCCAGACAAAATTGTGAAAATATTTGATCTATTAACGCATCATGCGCAGTATCGCCCACGATCTCGCCCAAATGCTCCCACGCCAGCCTTACATCAATCTGAATCATGTCGATCGGTACAAATTGATCAGCCGCTTCATAGGCATCCACCAGTGATTGGCGCGCCTTCTTCAACAAAGCAATATGCCGTACATTGCTGACATATGTCATATCGGCTGATTCCAGCTTGCCGCTGAAGAACAAATTCGATATCGCCTGCTCCAGTCGGGCCGCGCCCTCATGCTCCTTGACGGACATCGGTACGATGAGCTCCTCAGGTACATAGCGCAGCAGCAAATCCCGGTCAACTTGGGCCGGTAAGTCCATTTTATTCATAATGACAATCGCTTGTCTACCGCGGATTTGTTCCAGTAATGCCATTTCATCCTCATGTAATGGTTCGTTGGCATTAATCACAACGAGCAACAGATCCGCTTCACTGACCGCCGTTCTTGAACGCTCTACTCCGATCCGTTCCACCACATCCATCGTTTCACGAATGCCGGCTGTGTCCAGCAGCTTGAGCGGGATGTTATTCACCGTCACATATTCCTCAATCACATCACGGGTGGTGCCCGGAATATCGGTCACAATCGCCCGTTCACCCTGGGCCAGTGTATTCAACAGCGAGGATTTGCCCACATTCGGTCTGCCGACAATCGCCGTGGTCAGACCCTCACGCAAAATTTTCCCCTGCTCCGCCGTATGCAGCAGCCGATCAATCTCCGCCATAACCTGACTGCTCTTATCCTTAATTAACTCAGACGTAAAAGATTCCACGTCATGCTCGGGATAATCAATGTTCACTTCAATGTGAGCGAGTGTCTCTACCAAAACATTACGCAAGCGACGAATATTCTGTGACAGCTGTCCATCCACCTGCTTCAGAGCTACCGAAAAAGCTTTATCCGACTTCGAGCGAATGAGGTCAATGACCCCCTCAGCCTGACTCAGATCAATACGACCATTCAAAAAGGCGCGCTTCGTGAATTCGCCCGGCTCGGCCAAGCGTATATTTTGCAGCAGCAATAGATCCATAACCCGTTTGACGGCTACTACTCCGCCATGAGTACTGATCTCTACTACATCTTCTGTTGTAAAAGAGCGTGGCGCCCGCATCACCGTAACTAAAACTTCCTCCACCTTTTCCTGGTTGTGAGGATCTATAATATGTCCATAGTGTACTGTGTGAGATGGAGCCTTGCTTAGAGGCGTTTTGCTACGGAACAAAGCCTCCACTTCCGTGACAGCCTCCGGACCGCTGACCCGTATGACGGCAATGCCGCCTTCGCCGACTGCCGTTGCAATGGCAGCTATGGTATCACTCAGCATATCGTTTCTACCTCCTATCAAGTAGAAACGGCTTTGCCGTCCTTGATTAAGGACGGCATCCGTTTCAGTCAGAAATATAAGAAAAAAAGCAATGGCTTCTGCACCATGCAGAGAGCCATTGCGTCGGATTATTTTTTGGCAATGACGACGCGCCGATTCGGCTCGTCCCCCTTGCTGTATGTTCTAACCTGCGCATGCTGTTGAAGCTTGGCGTGAATCAGCTTTCGCTCCTGTGACGGCATTGGCTCCAACACGACTTCCTTGCCATAACGAATAGCCTGGTTGGCCAACCGATCCGCCAAATCCTCCAGCGTTTTTTGCCGACGTGCGCGAAATTGCTCGGCATCCAGAACAATTCGGATGAATTTGTCAGAATGACGGTTGGCAACAATATTCGTCAGATACTGCAATGCATCCAAGGTCTGTCCCCGACGACCGATCAGCATCCCGAGCGACGGACCGGAGATATCCAGTATACTTTCATCCTTGCGGTGGTGGACATCAACTTCAACGTCCAATCCCATTCCTGCTGCTGTTTCGCGGATAAAACGCACCGCCTCCTCATAGGGATCAGCTTGTCCCGTAGAGGTCGGGTTGATGTGTGGTTCCCGCGTGACAGGTTCAGCTTCCGTAACAGCCTGTCCCGCACGAAAAGGCGCTTGAGCCGATACATGAGGTTCAGCCGTGTGTATGGTTTCGGGTGACGGCTCAGACAGCAGCGTAAGCTCCACCTTCGCCTTCTTGACCCCTAGCCATCCCAGGAATCCTTTTGACGGCTGTTCCAACACGTTTACGGTTACCCGTTCACGGCTTACTCCCATTTGGGAGAGTCCTTGTTTTACAGCATCTTCAACGGTTTTTCCTGATGTCACGACCTTGGTCATCTCGACTTTTTAGCCCCCTTCGTGTTTCTGTTACTTTTTTTCTTGTTATTGGGTGAGCCCGTCTTCGTATGACTGGCTGTTTTCACATTCGCCAGTGCAGCTTCTTTATCATTATTGCGATAAAGGAAATAGTTTTGGATAATCGTGTAAATATTACTGTAGAACCAGTACAACGGCAAAGCAGATGGGAAGTTATACGACATGAACAGAATCAGCACCGGATAAACGTACAGCAAAAACTGCATCGGTCCCTGCTGCGGTGTCGGATTCAATTTCATCATCATCCAGGTTTGGACAAATGTCGTAATTGCTGCCAGAATCGGCAGGATGAAGAAATGATCCGGTTTACCTAACTGGAGCCATAAAAAGTCATGATCCCGTAATGCCGAGTTATAGTAAATGGCATTATAAAGCGCGATAAAAATCGGCATTTGTACGAGCAAAGGCAGACAGCCCGCCATCGGGTTGACCTTGTTTTCCTGAAACAATTTCATCGTCTCTTGCTGAACTCTCTCAGGTGTATCCTTGTATTTCGCTTGAATTTCTTTTAATTGTGGCTGAATAGCCTGCATAGCTTTGGAACTGCGTACTTGCTTAAGTGTAAGCGGCAAAATAATCGTCCGCACGATGATCACCAGAATCAATACGGCCAGGCCATACTCTCCAGAGAACCATTGGGCAAATGTATCCAGCGCATACGAAAACCAGTAAACGACATATCTTTGCCACCACGATCCGTTGGCCAAGTCTGCCGTCGTGTAAGAATTGTGGGCCGTCGGGGCACACCCGGACAGCACGGCAACAAGTGCCAATAAGGCAATTAGAAGGAACCATTTCCCTCGTTGAGTCTTCAAACGCGACACTTCATAACCCCTTTCTTAACCAATCCATTCCAACGTAAATCATACCATATCCTGTAGGACAAAGATACTGACTATCGGCGTGAAGACTTGAGCAGCGAGGCTTTGCGCAGAACGTGCAGCACGCTTTTCTCCAGCTCTTGATACGACATCGCAACCGCACCCTTACGGACGATAAAAATCAGATCAATCTGCTCCACCAGTTCATGCTCATGATGACGCACAATTTCCTTGACGATTCTGCGCATCCGGTTACGCACAACTGCGTTGCCGATCTTCTTGCTGGCCGAAATTCCGACACGGAACTGCTCTACCTCTCTACGGCGGAACCAGTACACCACAAACTGATGGTTGGCAAAAGATTTGCCATGGCGGTATACGCGCCCAAAGTCCGCCCGGTTTCGAAGACGCAATTTTTTTCGCACGGCGCTTCTCCTTGCTCATCTCTTTTACACACTTCGGTAAGCCAATCCTTACCTCTTATATAGTAAGAAGTATGGACAACATTCCGTCATGGTAATCTCGCTTATTTTACATCCATTTTCAAAAAGCTTCATCTAATATAGGGTAGGAATCGGCACTTCACCCTCTTTTTCACTGCATTTCTACAGATTAGAGGAAGTGGTCCGGTCCGTTAATACCTCAATTATGAAAAAAAAGACCACCGTAGTGGTCTTTATGCACGCATTACGCACTCAATACTTTTCTACCTTTTTGGCGACGAGCCGCCAAAACTTTACGGCCATTCTTTGTGCTCATTCTTTTACGGAAGCCGTGAACTTTTTTACGTTTGCTGACATTCGGTCTGAAAGTCGGTCTCATTGTGCTGCACCTCCTTACAAGGAATACGTTTTATATGGAATATACCTAACATAGCAATCTCCACAAAAAACACCTTTGTACATTTAACCACAAATAGCGGTCAAAGTCAATGTGATTATGAATCCTCTCCCTCTTTTTCGTGTTCAGGATTCAATCCTTCTCATTCATTTACTACTTCATTCTCGTTCACCCTGAGTTTAACGACAATTTTTGGGTTTCTCCTTCTTCTTATCCAGCATCCCAGCTGTATTCCCTCCCAGCCAAGACCGCTCGTATCCACCTTCTATCCATTCTGCCACTTCAATCCGCTCTTTCTCAGATCGTCGTCGCCAATTCATTCAAAAATAATGTCGGAAACGTTACCGGAAATTTTCAACAGAAAAATAAGCCCCTGTGACCAAAAGGCAACGGCCGTTATACACAGATTCACAAAAAGAACGGTATTGTGATTTAAATGGTCATAACCTGTGCATAACATTTTAGAGCAAAAAAGAGTTATTGTCGAAAACTGAACAAATTATAAACAATATCTTGTGTTGTGAATAAAAATTGTACACAACAGATTGAATTTGTGGATAAATAACCACGAGTCATTGAAATACAAGGCTTCTTTTGCTATGATGATATTACTTTTGAATGTGAATATGTTGTTTTGCCCTCCATATTATCAACACCCTGTGGATAAAGTTGTGAACAAGTTCAATTTATCCATCTTTTTATTTTTGTGCGGATTCGGGATTCTGGGGATATATTCTACATTTTTCATTTGATTTCGACATATTGCAGTCCCGTTTTGGCCTGCGGGATAAAGAGAACGGATCGTGCCGCACATTCCCTCCTGAGAAATATCGCCTTTCTTCTGCCCAGCGGCAGTGGAATTTTCCATCAGTTATTTTTCAGGGTCATTTTGTGCTGCGTTCTCTCATCACACTGCCGCATGATTTAGGCGGCGGTATGTCTTTTTATGGCCTTCAACAAATATTTTTGGGATTTTAGGCGTTTTGCCGAAGCGCCGGGAGCAGCTCTCAGTTCATCGGCAAAATGTCAGGATTTAAAAGGAGTGACGTCTGTGGACAGCCATATCTCTGAACTATGGCAGCAAATTTTATCCATTATACAAACCAAGCTGAGTAAGCCGAGTTACGACACTTGGTTTAAGGCTACCAAGGCAGCGAAACTGAATGACCACTCCATTGTGATTTCTGCTCCGACAACCTTTGCTGTGGAATGGCTTGAAAGCCGCTATACCAAGCTAGTCGGAGCAACGGTTTATGAAATTTTGGGGAAGCAACTGGAGGTCAAGTTTGTCATCGAGGAAAACAAGCCCCCCGAGGTCGATCTTCAGCAGCAACCTCAGCAGCAGCCGGTCGTACATGAAGAAGCCGTGTCCCATATGCTAAATCCCAAATATACATTCGATACATTCGTCATCGGATCGGGGAACCGTTTTGCTCACGCAGCATCGCTGGCCGTCGCCGAGGCGCCGGCCAAAGCGTACAATCCGCTGTTTCTTTACGGCGGCGTAGGTCTGGGCAAAACGCATCTGATGCATGCCATCGGGCACTATATTTTGGAGCACAATCCGACCAGCAAGGTCGTATATTTATCGTCGGAGAAGTTTACGAACGAATTCATTAATGCCATCCGGGACAACCGCGGGGAGAGCTTCCGCAACAAATATCGCAACATTGATATTTTGCTCATTGACGATATTCAATTCATTGCCGGCAAGGAATCGACACAGGAGGAATTTTTCCATACGTTTAACGCGCTTCATGAGGAACGCAAGCAGATTATCATTTCCAGTGACCGGCCTCCCAAAGAAATTCCGACGCTGGAAGAACGACTGCGCTCCCGCTTCGAGTGGGGACTCATTACGGACATTCAGCCGCCGGATCTGGAGACCAGAATCGCTATTCTTCGGAAAAAGGCCCGTGCGGAAAACCTGGACATTCCCAATGAGGCCATGATGTATATCGCCAACCAGATTGATACAAACATCCGTGAGCTGGAGGGGGCGCTGATTCGCGTTGTCGCCTATTCTTCCTTAACCAATCAGGATGTATCAAGTCATCTTGCGGCCGAGGCGTTGAAGGATATTATCCCGTCCAGCCGCCCCAAAATGATCACCATTCAGGATATACAGCATCAAGTCGGGGAATTTTACAATCTGCGTCTGGAGGATTTTAAAGCGCGCAAGCGGACAAAGGCTGTGGCCTTCCCACGACAGATTGCCATGTACCTGTCGCGTGAGTTAACCGACTATTCTCTGCCTAAAATTGGCGAGGCCTTCGGTGGGCGTGATCATACAACAGTCATCCATGCGCACGAAAAAATCTCCAAATCCATTCAAGTGGATCAAGATCTGTTCAAAGTTATCAACAACCTAATAGAGAAAATCAAAAATCCAACCTGAACAAGTTCGGAGCCTATACACAATTTATACACATGTGGATAGGCTTGATTTTATTAGGTTTACTGCTACTTATCCACATATTCAGTGCGCCTATTACTATTACTACTATATTTTAAAGATATTCATCACCTAAATAAGGCCCGCGTCAACGCGTGCTTGAAGGACTAAAAGCCGTAGGAGGAACTTATGAAGATCAGCATTCTGAAAAACGTTTTGAACGAGGCTATACAACATGTATCCAAAGCGATATCAAGTCGTACTACAATTCCAATTCTTAGTGGTATCAAGCTGGATGTGAATCATCAGGGTGTAACGCTGACTGCCAGCGATACAGACATCTCTATTCAATCCTTTATTCCAATGGAGGATGGAGACCAGACTGTCGTTCAGGTTGAACAACCCGGAAGTGTAGTCCTGCCAGCCAAATTCTTTGTCGAAATTATCAAAAAACTGCCGTCTCAGGAGATCCGTATGGAGGTAAAGGATCAGTTCCAAACCTTCATCTCGTCCGGTGCCACTGAAATTCAAATCGTTGGCCTGGATCCTGAGGAATTCCCTGTGCTCCCCAACATTGAAGAAAATCAGGTTATCTCTGTGCCAGGTGATTTGCTCAAAAATATGATCAAACAGACGGTTTTCTCCATTTCCACCCACGAAACAACACCCATTTTAACCGGGGTATTATGGAATTTGGCTGAGGGAGAATTAAAGTTTGTAGCAACGGACCGCCACCGCCTGGCCACTCGCAGCGCTCGTTTGGAATCGTCTGAAGGCTTGCGTTTTAGCAATGTTGTCATTGCAGGCAAAACGTTGAATGAGTTAAGCAGAATTATTCCGGATCAAAATATGCTTGTGGATATCGTCGTAGCGGACAATCAGGTGCTTTTCAAGGTTGACCGGGTACTATTTTATTCCCGCATCCTGGATGGAACCTATCCTGATACTTCTAGAATTATTCCAACCTCCTACAAAACAGAACTGATTGTGGACACAAAAAGTTTGAGCGAGTCTATCGACCGTGCTTATTTGCTGTCCCGTGAGGAAAAAACGAATATTGTAAGAATGCAATCGTTGGAAAATGGCGGTCTGGAGATCTCCTCCAGTTCCTCTGAGCTTGGTAAGGTGCGTGAGGAAGTGAATGTGTCCAAATTTGAGGGAGAGCCACTCAAAATCTCATTCAACTCCAAATATATGCTCGACGTGCTGAAGGTAATTGACAGTGAGCAGCTGACGATCGCTTTCACCGGCATCATGAGCCCGATTATTTTAAAACCGGCAGATTCCAGCAATGCGCTGTACATCATCCTGCCGTATCGCACAACCAACTAACATGTAGCGTTACCTGCCTGAGAACAAGCGAAAGGATGAACAACCCTTGAAACGGATATCGATACAAACCGAGTACATCAAGCTCGATCAATTTTTAAAACTGGCTGACTGTGTATCAACAGGTGGAATGGCCAAAGCCCTCCTACAGGAGGGACAAGTCCGCGTCAACGGCGAGACGGAAGAAAGACGGGGAAGAAAGCTGTACCCTGGCGATACTGTAGAAGTAGAGGACAACGGAAGTTTCGAAGTTACGGCAGGAGCATAATCGCCTAGTCGGCAAGGACTCCTTTTAGGTACGGAGTAGCAAGGGGGACCCTACGTGTTTGTGAACAACATTGCTTTGCAGCAGTACCGGAACTATGAACAGCTGGAGCTGAATGAATTTGGGCCCGTTAATTTGCTGATTGGACAAAATGCCCAGGGCAAAACGAACCTTGTAGAGGCGATTTTTGTACTGGCTTTGACCAAAAGCCACCGAACGTCGCGCGATAAGGAGTTAATCTCTTTCGGAGCTGCTTCTACTCATCTGGCTGCGGATGTGGATAAAAAATACGGAAAAATCAGGCTGGATCTGTCGTTATCCACACAAGGCAAAAAAGCGAAGATCAACGGACTGGAGCAGCGAAAGCTGAGTGATTTTATCGGTTCGTTAAACGTGGTCATGTTTGCCCCCGAGGATCTGGAAATTGTCAAAGGAACACCGGGGGTCCGCCGCCGGTTTCTTGACATGGAAATTGGACAGGTAGCTCCGGGCTATCTGTATCATTTGCAGCAATATCAAAAGGTGCTGGTTCAGCGAAACAACCTGCTCAAGCAAGCTTGGGGGAAAGATATGGCCTCGGTGCAGCTAATGCTGGAGGTATGGAACGAGCAACTTGTTGAGCATGGTGTTAAAATTGTTAAAAAGCGGAAACAATTTATAACGAAGCTGCAAAAGTGGGCTCAGGCCATTCATGAAGGGATCGCGGGGGGGACTGAAGAGCTAAAATTAACCTATGTTCCCTCCTTCAGTGAGCCAGAGGAAGAAGATGAAGCTGTCTTATTGGAGCGATTTATGATAAAGTTATCCCAAATGAGGGAACAGGAAATCCGCCGTGGCATGACTTTGGCGGGACCCCATCGTGATGATTTGGCCTTTGCCATTAATGGCAGAGAAGTGCATACGTATGGCTCTCAGGGGCAGCAGCGGACGACGGCCCTGTCCTTGAAGCTGGCTGAAATTGAATTAATTCATGAGGAAATCGGTGAATATCCGGTCCTGCTACTGGATGATGTTTTGTCTGAGCTGGATCCCTATCGTCAGACTCAGCTGATCGAAACTTTCCAGAGCAAGGTACAGACCTTTATCACCGCAACCGGGATTGAGAGTTTGAACGCGGAGCGACTCAAGGATGCGAGTATTTATCACGTCCATGACGGGCATGTGGAACACTAAGGAGTGAGTAACCGATATGTATATTCATTTGGGTGGAGAAAAAATCATCCGCTCGTCAGAGCTTGTGGCTATTTTCGATATCTCGATTGAAAAATCCTCTAAAATCTCCAAGCAATACGTGAACCATGCCCAGCAGCAAAAGCATGTCGAGATGATTGGCGAAGAGGAAGCCAAGTCCATCGTAGTGACTCAGAATACGGTGTATTATTCCCCCATCTCCTCAACAACACTCAAAAAGCGGGCAAACCAGTTTGTTGCCAATGCTTAACCATAGAAATCTATAGAAGTAGGTGAAAGGCATGTCTATGAATCAACCGTCTTATGATGCGAGCGAGATTCAGGTCCTGGAGGGCCTGGAAGCGGTTCGGAAACGTCCCGGGATGTATATTGGCTCCACGAGTGTCAAAGGTCTCCATCATTTGGTCTGGGAAGTTGTGGACAACAGCATTGACGAAGCGCTGGCAGGTTATTGTAACAGCATTCAGGTTATCGTTCACAAGGATAATAGCATTACCGTTACAGACAACGGTCGCGGTATTCCGGTAAGTGAGCACGCCAAAATGAAAAAATCAGCGCTGGAAGTCGTTATGACTGTACTTCATGCAGGTGGTAAATTCGGAGGCGGAGGGTACAAAGTCTCCGGCGGTCTGCACGGGGTTGGTGTATCCGTAGTGAATGCTCTATCCAGCAAAGTGATCGTTCATGTCAAACGGGACGGACATGTGTATGAACAGGAATATCATCGCGGTGTACCGCAATATGATGTGAGAGTTATCGGTGACACAGATGAGACGGGGACCCAAACGACATTTTACCCGGATGAGCAAATTTTTACAGAAACAACCGTATATGACTATGATACGCTGCAAACGCGGATTCGTGAGTTGGCTTTTCTGAATAAAGGGATTGCCATCAGCCTGACTGATGAGCGGACGGGTGCCAGCGATACATTCCACTACGAGGGCGGAATCAGTGAATACGTACAATTTTTGAATCAGCAAAGAGAAGCACTTCATGAGCAGCCGATTTATGTCGAAGGCTCACGCGATATGATTCAAGTCGAGGTTGCGCTGCAATATAACGACAGCTACACCGAAAATATTTATTCTTTCGCCAACAATATCAACACGCACGAGGGCGGAACGCACGAATCTGGCTTCAAGAGTGCATTAACCCGGATTATTAACGATTATGCACGCAAAAACGGCCTGATTAAGGATAGCAATGCCAACCTGACTGGCGATGATGTGCGTGAAGGTCTGACGGCGATTATCTCCGTCAAAATTCCGGAACCGCAATTTGAGGGTCAGACCAAAACAAAGCTCGGTAACAGCGAGGTGCGAGGGATTGTCGAATCCCTGTTCGCGGAGAAACTTCAGGAATTTCTGGAGGAAAATCCATCTGTTTCTCGCCGCGTAGTTGATAAATCCTTACAAGCAGCACGTGCCCGCGAAGCAGCGCGCAAAGCGCGTGAGCTGACGCGTCGTAAAAGTGCGCTGGAAATCAGCTCTCTTCCCGGCAAGCTAGCGGACTGCTCCTCCAAGGATGCTTCGATTAGTGAGCTGTACATCGTCGAAGGTGATTCAGCAGGTGGATCGGCCAAACAGGGCCGTGATCGCCACTTCCAAGCTATTTTGCCGATTCGCGGTAAAATCCTGAACGTGGAGAAGGCACGTCTGGATCGCATTTTGTCCAGTGATGAAATCCGCTCGATGGTAACTGCAATGGGTACAGGGATCGGAGACGATTTTGACATCTCCAAAGCACGTTACCACAAGGTCATTATCATGACGGATGCAGATGTCGACGGTGCTCACATTCGCACGCTGCTGCTGACGTTCTTCTATCGGTATATGCGTAAAATTTTAGATGCAGGCTATGTTTACATTGCCCAGCCACCGCTGTTCAAGGTAGAGCGCAACAAGGTCATACGTTATGCGAATTCGGAAGCAGAGCGTGATGAGATCATCAGGGAATTTGGGGAAAATGCGAAGTACAATGTACAGCGCTATAAAGGTTTGGGTGAGATGAACGCGGCACAGCTATGGGAAACGACGATGGACCCTGAAAGCCGTACTATGCTTCAGGTAACCATTAATGACGCGATGCTGGCAGATACACTGTTCAACACCCTAATGGGGGATAATGTAGAACCTCGCCGCGACTTTATTCAGGAACATGCTAAGTATGTGAAAAATCTCGATTTTTAATGTGTGATATTTTCATCTTAGCTAATGTACTATTTGCTCGCTATGATTTGAGTTCAACACCAAGGGGCGCCCAAACGGCGTCCCTTTTCTTGTTCATTAACCAGCTAGGGTGAATTTGAATAGTTAACGTCATTGCCCTAGGTCTTTCTCTTAGAGTGTGCAGGCTTGCCCGTGGACGCTGAATAACGGCCATAGCCTACAGCATACCTGAATATTTTATGATAAAGGCTTTTGTTGGGAAGGAAAGAAAAGACTTTAATGGCTGGTCTCGTATTAACCTCCAAAATCCACGGATAGATTTGCTGATCCAATCCCACATCCAATCCAATTTCCTTTAGCCGAGGGTATCTTTTTTGCAGCTGCCAGGCTACTCGCTCGCCTAATTTTGATAGTTTTTGCTCTAGGTGTACTGCTTCCTTTTCATCCAGATAGGGTGCTACAAGTTCATTGAAAAAGCGTACTGTACCACCGCTATGGTGATTAGTGACGACTTTGTCAGGAGCAGCTATGCGTCCTATGATAAGCGTCGTTTCCCAATGTTTCCTCAGGTTCATCTGGGTTAATACCCGCAGGTCAAAGGGACGCGTCTCATGTTGAAGAAGGTCAATCCCGCGTTGGATCAGATATGGACGCTTCTTTATGCGGTTAGAAATCACCTTGTTCAGTTCTTCCAGACTGTCAAAAGTAAGGGTATCTACTTCATAACGAAGGACGTACCAGATTCTCTCTCCGATGATTCCTTCTTCTGTTGGAGGAAGCGGCTCTGTGAGCCTTTCTGCACGCATAACCCCTTTTCCATAAGTACCGTTGTCCGGCTTAATATAGACAGTTCCATACACCGCTAACATTTCGTTCAAGTGCTCGAATGTGTACAAACGTGTCTCCGGTATATAAGGGGCCAACGTTGGATTGGGGAGAATGGCATTTGTTTTGGTCCACTTACTGGCTACTCGCTGAATAGACAAGTATTCTCATTCCTTTCTTTTCGTAATATGAGTCGCGTCCATGGAATTCACAACACTTTAATAAAACAAGGGAAACTAAAGGACAAGCGCGGAAAACAATGATATAATAGAGAAATACGGCGTTTTTCGGAATCTTGCTATATTAGCCCTGACCGTATACGTATTGTATGTGGAAAAGGCCCTTAGGGTGGGGGCTAATCCCCAACTCAGGGGAATTTGTTATAATCAGGGCTTGTTAGTGGTGTAAGGGAATAGCTATCTGCTTCTACCAGAAGGGGTAAGACGAGGGATTTACGCTGTAAAGGGGACAGAGGCGTTTAATTGTGCTCTTTTTGTGAAAGTAATATAATTATACAGATGGGTTTTTAGCCAAAATCCTGCGCAGAGAGCGGAGTATATAGGCAGTGTCTTGTTAGGCTTTTCACATAGAGAGCAATGTATTGAAGGACGAGAAGGAGGACCAGCATGGCCGATCAAAATAACCCGCAGATCATTAACAGGGATATCGGAGTGGAAATGCGCGAATCCTTTATGGATTATGCCATGAGTATTATTGTTAGCCGTGCCTTGCCTGATGTGCGGGACGGACTAAAGCCGGTACACCGTCGTATTTTGTACGCGATGTCCGAGCTAGGCATGTCGCCAGACAAACCTTACAAGAAATCAGCAAGAATCGTCGGCGAAGTTATCGGTAAATATCACCCTCATGGTGATACGGCTGTATATGATACGATGGTGCGGATGGCGCAGGATTTTTCCTTGCGTTATATGCTGGTGGACGGACACGGCAACTTTGGCTCCGTAGATGGAGATATGGCGGCTGCGATGCGTTACACCGAAGCACGGTTGTCGAAGATTGCAATGGAAATGCTGCGTGATTTGAACAAAGAGACCGTTGATTTCATGCCGAACTACGACGGTGAAGAGAATGAACCTGTCGTGTTGCCTGCACGTTATCCTAACTTGCTGGTCAATGGTGTCGGCGGAATTGCAGTCGGAATGGCTACCAATATTCCTCCGCATAACTTGGGAGAGGTTATCGACGGTGTACAAGCACTAATCGAAAACCCTGACATTACGCCAATGGAACTTATGGATTATATCCAAGGGCCGGATTTCCCGACAGCAGGCTATATCTTAGGTCGTTCTGGTATTCGCCAGGCGTACCAAACGGGCCGCGGTTCTGTGACCATGCGTGCAAAGACCACCATAGAGGAAATTGGCAATAAAGCACGGATTATCGTGCATGAGCTGCCTTACCAAGTGAATAAGGCTCGTCTGGTCGAGAAGATTGCTGAATTGGTGCGTGACAAACGCATTGAGGGCATTACAGATCTGCGGGATGAATCGGACCGTACAGGTATGCGTGTCGTTATCGAGTTGCGTAGAGATGTGAACCCGAACGTCGTTCTGAATAATTTGTTCAAACATACGGCTATGCAGTCCAATTTCGGTATCAATATGCTTGCCATTGTGAACAACGAGCCGAAGATATTGAATCTGAAGGATGTCTTGTATCATTATCTCAAACATCAGGTTGAAGTTATTCGTCGTCGGACAGAATTCGACCTGAAAAAAGCCGAAGCTAGAGCACACATTTTGGAAGGCTTGCGCATTGCTCTTGATCATCTGGACGAAGTTATTGCCTTGATCCGTTCCTCTCAAACTGCAGAAGCAGCTCGAGAAGGGCTGATTGAGCGGTTCTCACTTACTCTTGAGCAGGCTCAAGCTATTCTCGATATGCGTCTGCAACGCTTAACCGGTTTGGAACGTGAGAAGATCGAGAATGAGTATAACGAGTTACTACAAAAGATTGCCGAATACCGCGAAATTTTGGCCAACGAGCATTTGGTGCTTAACATCATTAGCGAAGAGCTGAATGAGCTTAAGGAACGCTTCGCTGATGAGCGTCGTACTGAAATTACAGTAGGTGAAGAGAGCATTTTGGATGAGGATCTTATTCCTCGTGAAGATGTTATTATTACCGTAACCCATACCGGGTATATTAAACGCCTTCCCGTTACTACCTATCGCAGTCAAAAACGCGGTGGTCGTGGTGTAGTGGGTATGGATACCAAGGATGAGGATTTCGTAGAGCATCTGTTTATTACGAATTCACATCATCACTTGTTATTCTTCACCGACAAGGGCAAAGTATATCGGATTAAGGCTTATGAGATTCCAGATCTCAGTCGGACAGCCCGGGGGACACCGATTATTAATCTAATTCAGATTGAGCAGGGCGAGTCGATCAATGCGGTTATTCCCATTGAGGAGTTTGTTGAGGATAGCTATCTGTTCTTTGCGACCCAACAAGGGATTATCAAGAAGACGCCGCTCGACGACTATGCTAATATTCGCAAAGGTGGCCTGATCGCCATTAACCTGCGTGAAGATGATGCCCTGATCGAAGTAAAACTGACGGACGGACAGCAGGAAATGATTATTGGTACGGCAGAAGGCATGTCTATTCGTTTCCCTGAGAGCGATGTACGGTCTATGGGCCGTAGCGCTACGGGGGTTAAAGGGATCAGTCTCGATGAGAGTGATGCTGTAATAGGTATGGATGTTGTTGATACCGACCTGGATATCCTGATTGTAACAGCCAAAGGCTATGGCAAACGTACCCCTGTAGCGGATTATCGTATTCAAAGCCGCGGAGGTAAGGGAATTAAGACAATTAATGTTACGGATAAAAATGGTCCGGTTGTCGGCCTTAAGGTTGTAAAAACTGAAGAGGATTTGATGATCATTACAGCCAGCGGTACCGTAATTCGGACCAGTATGGACGAAATCTCTACAATGGGCCGTAATACACAAGGGGTAAGGCTGATTAACATCCGCGAGGATGATTCGGTTGCTACTGTATGTCGTGCGAACAAGAATGAGGAGCAGGAAGAACTACTTGAAGAGCTATTAGAGGGCGGGGAAGCCAGCGAAGGTGCATCTCCATCAGGTGCTGAGCCTGTTCTTGATATGGATACAGAAGGTACGGAAGGTAGCGATTCAGAGTCTTCTGAGAACGAATAAGAAGCCACCTATACTATACAAGTGGTTACTGGATTTTTAAGTGATGAGGAAGACTCCTTGACTATTGTGGTCAGGGAGTCTTTTTCTTATTCTGGTTTGAATTCAGAAGGCCAAGCTTTAAATGGTATAAAATGAATGTACAGGATCATTTCCAAGTAATATAATGACATCATAAACTGGCAGCTGGAGCAGCTGTTGTGAGAACAGAGAGGTTGACCATGACAACTGTACCCGTATCCGAATTAAAAGCAGGGCTTAAATTGCAAAGCGATGTATTTACTGAAATGGGTAGCTTGCTGCTGCCGAAAGGGCGCATTCTACTGCCCCGGGACCTGGAAATTTTACAGGCGTTCCTGATCCAGCAAGTGGAGGTAGGGATGGAGGATGATGCAACTTCCGGCGGTGATCATGCTACTGTTCGATCCGGAGCAGCTGAGTCACAAGCCCCCTTAGATGAGCGGGATGAGTTTACACAATTCCAGGATGAGTATGACAAAATGGTGATGCTTGTTAAGAGTGCATTCCAATCAGTACTTGTCTCTAGTTTATCTATATTTGAGCTACGAAGTCAGCTGGAGTCCTTATTGGCGCACATACAGCGCTATAACGTAATGACATTTATTCCGCGATCCATGATCGAAGTTGATTATATTTTTCATAATGCTGTATTGACCTCACTTACTTCGTATTCCATTGCGCAATGGATTGGTTTGCCCCAAAAGGACTGGATGCAGGTTGCCTTTGCCGGATTGCTTCATGATATTGGCAATGCCAAAATGGACCCGGTCATCCTCTACAAGCCTTCCGCATTAACAGGGGAGGAGCAAGAGGAGATCCGTCGTCATACTTCACTGGGATATCAGTTGCTCAAAAATGTGAAGGCCATTAACGAAGGCGTGCGTCTGGCTGCTCTTCAGCATCATGAAAAAGTGGATGGTACCGGATACCCATTGCGTCTCAAGGGGGAGCAAATCCACATATACGCTAAAATTGTCGGAGTGGCTGATGTATTTCATGCCATGACGCTGGAGAAGACATATCGACCTGCCCAATCACCATACCTGGTGCTGGAGCAAATTAAATCAGAATCGTTTGGTAAGCTGGACCCAAGCGTAGTACAGGTTTTCATTCACAAGCTCACCCAATTTAACAACGGGACCAAAGTACGTCTTAATGATAATCGCATAGGGGAAATCATATTTGCTGATCGAGATCATCCGACTCGTCCGTTGGTTCAAGTAAATGGGGAAATCGTTAATTTGATGCTTCACAGAGAGCTTTATATTGAATGTATTGAGACTTAATTTTTTTTTTGAAAAAAAGAGTTGCAAATTATAATAAAAGTATGATATATTCTTTCTTGTCGCTTCAAGTGTTGTCGAAAAAGAGCAAAAACACTTTCGAAAAAAAAGTGTTGACATAACTCTGAGAAATATGATACACTATAAAAGTTG
>NZ_CP020028.1:5542500-5642500 GCF_002240415.1 Paenibacillus kribbensis | reverse complement strand
AGTAGTGCGGGGCACGTGAAACCCCGTATGAATCCGGCAGGACCATCTGCCAAGGCTAAATACTCCCTGGCGACCGATAGTGAAGCAGTACCGTGAGGGAAAGGTGAAAAGCACCCCGGAAGGGGAGTGAAATAGATCCTGAAACCGTGTGCTTACAAGAAGTCAGAGCCCAATTGAGGGGTGATGGCGTGCCTTTTGTAGAATGAACCGGCGAGTTACGTTCCCGTGCAAGGTTAAGGTGAAGAGCTGAAGCCGCAGCGAAAGCGAGTCTGAATAGGGCGAATGAGTACGTGGACGTAGACCCGAAACCGGGTGATCTACCCCTGTCCAGGGTGAAGGTGCGGTAACACGCACTGGAGGCCCGAACCCACGCATGTTGAAAAATGCGGGGATGAGGTGGGGGTAGCGGAGAAATTCCAATCGAACCCGGAGATAGCTGGTTCTCCCCGAAATAGCTTTAGGGCTAGCCTCGGAAAATAGAGTCGTGGAGGTAGAGCACTGATTGGGTGCGGGGCCCGCAAGGGTTACCAAGCTCAGTCAAACTCCGAATGCCATAGACTTACTTCCGGGAGTCAGACAGTGAGTGCTAAGATCCATTGTCAAAAGGGAAACAGCCCAGACCATCAGCTAAGGTCCCCAAGTGTGTGTTAAGTGGGAAAGGATGTGGAGTTGCACAGACAACCAGGATGTTGGCTTAGAAGCAGCCACCATTGAAAGAGTGCGTAATAGCTCACTGGTCGAGTGACTCTGCGCCGAAAATGTAACGGGGCTAAACACACCACCGAAGCTATGGCTTGATGCTTGCATCAGGGGTAGGGGAGCGTTGAATGCGGGTTGAAGGTGTACCGGAAGGAGCGCTGGACTGCATTCAAGTGAGAATGCCGGTATGAGTAACGAAAAGATCTGTGAGAATCAGATCCGCCGAAAGCCTAAGGGTTCCTGAGGAAGGTTCGTCCGCTCAGGGTAAGTCGGGACCTAAGGCGAGGCCGATAGGCGTAGTCGAAGGACAACAGGTGGAAATTCCTGTACCATCGTAATCCGTTATGAGCGATGGGGTGACGCAGTAGGGTAGTGACGCGGACTGATGGATGTCCGTCCAAGCAGTGAGGCTGGTGTGTAGGCAAATCCGCACATCGATAAGGCTGGGCTGTGATGGGGAGCGAAAATTACAGTAGCGAAGGTCATGATCTCAGACTGCCAAGAAAAGCCTCTAGCCAGGAGAAGGTGCCCGTACCGCAAACCGACACAGGTAGGCGAGAAGAGAATTCTAAGGCGCGCGGAAGAACTCTCGTTAAGGAACTCGGCAAAATGACCCCGTAACTTCGGGAGAAGGGGTGCCTCGGTAGGGTGAATAGCCCGAGGGGGCCGCAGTGAAAAGGCCCAAGCGACTGTTTAGCAAAAACACAGGTCTGTGCGAAGCCGCAAGGCGAAGTATACGGGCTGACGCCTGCCCGGTGCTGGAAGGTTAAGGGGAGTGGTAAGCCTTCGGGCGAAGCTATGAACCGAAGCCCCAGTAAACGGCGGCCGTAACTATAACGGTCCTAAGGTAGCGAAATTCCTTGTCAGGTAAATTCTGACCCGCACGAATGGCGTAACGACTTGGGCGCTGTCTCAACGAGAGATCCGGTGAAATTTTAATACCTGTGAAGATGCAGGTTACCCGCGACAAGACGGAAAGACCCCATGGAGCTTTACTGCAGCTTGATATTGAATTTGGGTACGATCTGTACAGGATAGGTGGGAGCCGTCGAGCCTTGAGCGCCAGCTTGAGGGGAGGCATCCTTGGGATACCACCCTGATCGTATCTAGGTTCTAACTTGGTACCGTAAGCCGGTACGAGGACAGTGTCAGGTGGGCAGTTTGACTGGGGCGGTCGCCTCCTAAAGAGTAACGGAGGCGCCCCAAGGTTCCCTCAGAATGGTTGGAAATCATTCGAAGAGTGCAAAGGCAGAAGGGAGCTTGACTGCGAGACCTACAAGTCGAGCAGGGACGAAAGTCGGGCTTAGTGATCCGGTGGTACCGCATGGAAGGGCCATCGCTCAACGGATAAAAGCTACCCTGGGGATAACAGGCTTATCTCCCCCAAGAGTCCACATCGACGGGGAGGTTTGGCACCTCGATGTCGGCTCATCGCATCCTGGGGCTGAAGTAGGTCCCAAGGGTTGGGCTGTTCGCCCATTAAAGCGGTACGCGAGCTGGGTTCAGAACGTCGTGAGACAGTTCGGTCCCTATCTGTCGTGGGCGTAGGAAATTTGAGAGGAGCTGTCCTTAGTACGAGAGGACCGGGATGGACGTACCGCTGGTGTACCAGTTGTTTCGCCAGAAGCACAGCTGGGTAGCTATGTACGGAAGGGATAAGCGCTGAAAGCATCTAAGCGTGAAGCCCCCCTCAAGATGAGATTTCCCAATTAGTAAGACCCCTTGAAGACGACGAGGTAGATAGGTTGGGGGTGGAAGTGCAGTAATGCATGGAGCTGACCAATACTAATCGGTCGAGGGCTTATCCTAAAGATAAGACGCAATGGAGTTTCGGATCCAGTTTTCAGGGTGTAACACCTTGAAGGTATGTAGAACTACATACGAAAAACGCATTGAAATTCATTCACACGATAGGTGATGAACCGAGTTTCAATACGGAAGAATTTGCGAAGCAAATTCATGTTTGGTGGCGATAGCGGAGGGGTTCCACACGTACCCATCCCGAACACGACCGTTAAGCCCTCCAGCGCCGATGGTACTTGGACCGCAGGGTCCTGGGAGAGTAGGACGTTGCCAAGCAACAAACGAAGAGAACCATGATCTCAATGAGATTATGGTTCTCTTTTTGTATATACATACATTTTAAAAATGTCCTTACAAAAGGAAGGTAACATTTTTGTTACGGAATGTAAGAGTAAACCCTGTATAATAGGTATTGAATCCCATATATACACGCTGCATTATTGCAGAATTATGCAACTTCCTATGGTGGAATTTGTATAATCAATCATGCTGGTAAGGAGGGAAGATCATGCGGCGAAATAAATGGCTTGCTCTATTGGTGCTATTCAGTGTCGCTGTCGCGATTCTTACCGGGTGCGTGGAAGAGGAGCCTTCTTGGACATCGTTTGAGGGAGCAGCCAACGAGAAGACATTTCCGGTTCCCAAAGAAGCCAGCAAAACGGATCGGGCCAGCAGCAACTCGGATATGGACTATGTCCGCTATGCACTGCCAGCGTTGAAGGAAAGCGATAGCTTACCTGCTCCTTATTTGGAGGAGATTGCGGCTTGGGGCTGGACGGAGGAACCGAATTTATCCACTTCTAATCAGAGAGTGTTTCAGAAAAATAAGCACATGGTGCATTTGTCTGTACATGATGGCTCTTTTACTGTATTGGTTCCGAAGGATGGAAAGACTGCTGTAAAGAGCAAAAGTGTAGACCTTAATTAGTGAGGTCGCGATATCAACAAGGGTGCAAGGGCATGCAGCACAAAATATGTTGTATGTCATTGTTAACTCAAATCATGCGGGTAGAATGCTGTGTATAATACTGAATGAAGAGATTAGATAAGGGAGCACTCAAAACTGCTGTTGAAGTAGCGGAGTGGCTTCCTTTCATATATTTATGTATAGGTAAAAAGGAGCAACCTCGACAGGATTGCTCCTTTTTTTGGTACAGATGATTGAAGATAGTCAGACCGGATCTGAGCTTTCTATCTGTGTGGATAGATGCATGGCAAGACTTACTGTTGATAATAGGAGGCATCTTCATCAGTAAACTTCAACATGCCGTCCTTTCTCTCGCCTGTAAGCCGGCTTAGAATGTATAGACGCGGTGCAATAAGCCAGAGATGCCAGAAGAGTAAGGATACAGTAAAGGCTGGTGGAGACCAGAGTATAAATACAGCTGACAAGCAAATTCCGATCCAGAGTGTATGTATGTGCACACGACGAAAGATACTGTAGCCTATGTATTGGTCTGTCATATATCCCAGCCAAGGCAGTTTGCGGTGGAATGTCCAGCGTTTGCGGAAAGCTGTTCCGCGGCCTATGAATAGTACAGATCGCGAAATGACGAAGTGTACCCATAAGGTCAAGAAAAAGGCGAGGGCAAACAAGAAAATGCTGGTCCAGGAAAAGGCAACAAGCAAAAAAAGAAGCATAATGACAGGCAATGAGATGTGGCTCCATATCAGCTGACGCGGTATACTGATTTTTTTAATGAGCTTATAGTGATAGTAGGTAGCTTTGGTTCCGGTTTCCTCTGTCATGCAAACAGTCCTTTCATTAATCTACTGCATCACAAGTGGCTTCCCGCCCACAGCCGGATAGAGGGACGGTACTTCGCTCATGCCGCTTTAACAAGCATCAAATCGTTTTTGCAAAAGTACAGAATGATTGGCATCTAGCGTTAGCTAACCTATTCTATAATTTGAGGGAAGGCTATCGCTAATGAAGTGTACAAGGCTCCCATGAAAGGGTATCCATACTTAGGAGCTTTTCTTATTATATCGGCATAGGCGGCAGTTTTTTTAAACATACGGCGTACAAACACCATAAGGGCCCAGAGGGAATATATATAGAGTATATCGTCGAGCTGGGCTATGAAAAGGTTTAAAATAGTAGAAAGTGCCCCATACTAATAGTAAAAGAAACAAGGTGGGATGGATATGCATGATCAAAACGGCCACCGCTGCATTATATGCGGCCAACACAAGCATGAAGGCATTTTTATCGTTTCCGAGTTTATCTGCGATGCGTGTGAAGTAGAAATGGTGCATACGGATGCAACAGACGCCAAATATCATTTTTTTATTGATCAACTTAAGCAAATCTGGGTTCAGAAAAATGCATAATATCCTTTGTCAGCTAGTCTTTAGAGGATTGGCATTCCAAGGCCTGTCGATACGGGCCTTTTTTCTGTGAGTAAAAGTAGGATTCTGCTTGATTTTACGATAAAATAGGGTTGATATAAAGCTTTGTTTCGGAAGGATTGCAGAAGGATGGGAAAAAAGGCGGGACATGCACCACTAATGGAAGCCCTCATACGCTATCGCGATAAGGAAAATGCTTCTTTTCATGTACCGGGTCACAAAAATGGGCAAGTATATGAGCATGAAGATATCGCGTCTCTGCTACAAGAGGTGATGTCGATTGATGCGACGGAAATTACGGGACTGGATGATTTGCACCACCCAGAAGACGTAATTCGTGAAGGACAAGAGCTGGCTGCGAAGTGTTTTGGTGCAGAGGAGAGCTTTTGGCTGGTTGGGGGGAGTACAGTCGGTAATTTGGCTATGATTCTGACTGTATGTACAAGGCCGGGAGATATACTGCTGGTACAGCGAAATGTACACAAGTCTGTCCTAAATGGTCTTATGCTGTCAGGGGCTGCTGCGGTGTTCCTGGAGCCTGAAATAGATACGCTCAGCGGGCTGGCGGTTGCTCCGTCGACGGATACGGTAAAGGCCGCGCTGAAGGCCTATCCCTCGGCTAAAGGGGTACTGCTTACGCTACCTAATTACTACGGGATGGGGTATGATCTGAAGACAACGGCTAAAGTCTGCCATGCAGCCCATGTGCCGCTATTGGTAGATGAGGCACACGGCGCTCATTATGGATTGCATTCTCGTTTGCCAGCCTCTGCTCTCTCCTGTGGGGCTGATATAGTTGTTCAGTCGACACATAAAATGCTCCCAGCTATGACCATGGGGGCCATGCTGCATGTGCAGGGAGAGCGAGTCCAGCGAGAGTTGCTCCGTCAGCGGCTGGCTATGGTGCAGAGCTCCAGCCCCTCGTATCCGTTAATGGCCTCGCTGGATTTGGCAAGATGGCATATTGATGTTCATGGCGAGGAAGCCTTTACGAAGGGCTTGGCAGCGGTGGATGCTTTTAGAAAGGGTTTGGAGCAGCTTCCACGCTTTCGCTTGGTAGAGCCTACACGGCAAGCAAAACGTGGGGAAGAAGCTCATAAGGACAGCTCTGAGGGCTTAGAAGGGGAGAGGACTAGCGAGTATTCAACCCAGGACCCATTTAAAATAGTATTGTACGATACGCTGGGTGTATTGGATGGCTTTGGACTAAAGCATGAGTTGGAGACTTACGGGTGTATTCCGGAGATGAGTGACGAAAAGCACGTTGTTTTACTGTTTACGTTAGGCTCTACGGCCAGAGATGCGAGTCACCTGTTGCAGGCGCTTGTGCATATAAATGATGATATAAGGTTTAAGAAGGCGGCTGGTGAGCCGGGTTCCATGGAGCTGGAGCAGCATGGGCTAGATTATGATTTTTCCACGTGGAACAATGATCGTATGACGGCTTACTCTAATCCGGTGGAGTTCGGACTTCAACCGATTAGCCCGGAACAGATAGAGGTCGTGCCTGTAGAGGACTCGGCTGGCAGGATAGCTGCGGAAATGATTATCCCGTATCCTCCAGGTATTCCGCTGCTATATGCAGGAGAGAAGATCACGGAGGCGAACGCTCTGCGGATGGGACGGTTACGTGAGCTGGGAGCCAAGTGGCAGGGAGTAGCAGATGAAAGCATGCTTACGATTCGGGTATTCCGTTTAGAATAAAGATTAGGTACGAGAGACTCAACAAATACAGAAGGCTGAATAAAAGAAGCATACGAGCCTGTGGGTGACTTTTATTTTTTCAGGCTGGAAAGCAGGGAATGACATGAATCGCAAAGGCATTTTTATTACGCTGGAGGGGGGAGACGGCTCCGGTAAAACAACTATGATCCAACGACTGGCGAAGTTTATGGAGGAGGAAGGCCATCCTGTCATCACGACGAGGGAGCCGGGTGGCATCGAAATTTCTGAGAAGATTCGCTCTATCATTTTGGACCCGGCCCATACCAGTATGGATGCCCGGACAGAAGCGCTTTTATATGCGGCAGCTCGGCGCCAGCATTTGGTGGAGAAGGTAAAGCCGGCTATTGAACAGGGAGCTATCGTATTGTGCGATCGTTTTGTGGATAGCAGCTTGGTCTATCAAGGATTTGCAAGAGGAATCGGGATAGATGAGGTTGCAACAATTAATCGTTTTGCGGTCGATGATTGGGAGCCGGATGCCACTTTTTATCTGGATATCGAACCCGAGTTGGGATTAGCGAGAATTAATGCGTCACGGGGAGAGGGAATGGATCGCCTCGATATGGAGAGCATATCGTTTCACCATAAGGTGAGAGATGCCTATCTGGAGCTTGCTCGTAAATTTCCGGAGCGAATTACGATTGTCGATGCATCTCCTGCACCGGAGCAGGTAGAGCAAGTATTAAAGGATTTGCTGAAAAAGCGATTTATTCAGAATTTTAACGTGTAATTGTCGAAGGATATACGGTAAAATTGAGCTAGGGACAAGGTTGTCCCAAATATGGCTTGAAGGAGGAGTACAGGATGAAGCTGATTATTGCGATTGTACAGGATAAGGATAGTAACAGATTATCCAGCGGACTGGTGAAAGCTAATTTCCGTGCTACGAAATTGGCGAGCACAGGGGGATTTCTGCGTGCAGGTAATACGACGTTTATGATCGGTGTCGATGACAATCAGGTGGACTCGTTGATGAATGTCATTCGCAGCAGTTGCAAGGTTCGTGAACAGCTGGTCACACCCGTTACTCCTATGAGCGGGACGACAGACTCCTATCTGCCGTTGCCTGTTGAAGTACAAGTGGGCGGAGCTACGGTGTTCGTGATGCCTGTAGACCGTTTCGAGCATTTCTGAATCTACACAATAGAACCTATTCTGCCGATATGATAGGGAAAATGCATGTTTCTTGCTCACATGATGGGAGTGAGGGCAGATCCACTAAAACGGCAGCGCCAAAGCGCAGTCCCCGGAAAGCCGATGGGACCCCTAAGTTCCGGATTGAACTGTTGAAGAGGGGGAAAGTGGAAGCATCCGGGGAGAAAGCAGGTTTATATGAAAATAAATCCGGGCTATCGCCCTTTACAAAGTACGTTGTCTACAAATGAAATGAGCACGAAGCCGATTCAGCCCAAGAGTTTTTCCGATGTTATGCAGCAAAATGGGGAGCAGGCTTCGCAGCAGGAATTGAATCGGCGCTTCAAGGAAATTCAAATGCAGGGAGATCGTCTTGCACGCTCAATGACGATTCGTGAGCTGAAGGCTTACAAGATGCTGGTCAAACGGTTTTTGGAGGATACAGTTCGGCGAGGCGTATCCATGAAGGATACGAAGGGCTGGGATCGGCGCGGGCGCAGCAAGCGTTACAAGCTGATCGATGAAGTGGATGAGATATTGCTCAAGATGGCGGATGAGCTGCTCGACACCGAACAGGGCAAGATTGAGCTTTTGCAAGGAGTCGGTGAAATAAGAGGGCTGCTGATTAATCTCTCTTTTTAATGCAGGGTTATGATATAAATGAATACAACGGGCTGTCGCCACGAAGGAATAATCTGCTTGCTGATCATGCTGGCAGATTATTTTTGACTATGTGGTGCATGTGGGCAGACGTGAAAGTGAGGAATTATGTCTTTCCAACATATAATGGGACAGGATATAGCCAAAAAAATGCTGCAAAGCGCGCTACGGAATCACACGGTCAACCATGCCTATGTTTTTAGCGGCCCGCCGGGAAGCGGGCAGATGAAAATGGCGCAGACCTTTGCCAAGGCTTTATTTTGTGAACAACGGACGGATGATGCATGTGGAGAGTGTTTGTCATGTCGTA
This sequence comes from Paenibacillus kribbensis, assembly GCF_002240415.1. Lineage (NCBI taxonomy): Bacteria > Bacillati > Bacillota > Bacilli > Caryophanales > Paenibacillaceae > Paenibacillus > Paenibacillus kribbensis. The sequence continues at coordinate 5,633,817 of NZ_CP020028.1, read as the reverse complement.
AGGTAGAACACGGGAATCACCCGGATTTGCATATTGTAGAGCCAGATGGAGCTACGATTAAAATTGACCAGATTCGTGGGCTTCAGCGTATATTTTCTTACAGATCAGAAAGCTCCAATCCGAAGGTATATATCATCCAGCGGGCGGACACCATGACAGTGCAGGCTGCAAACAGCCTACTTAAATTTCTGGAGGAGCCCCAGTTACCCGTGGTTGGCATACTCATTTCTGAAAATGGACAAGCTTTATTGCCTACGATCCAATCACGGACGCAGATAGTTCCTTTTCATGCTTTGCATCCGGAAGTGATGATGCAGGAGTTGATTGGGGAAGGCTATACGGCAGGGCTTGTTCGGTCGGTGGTTTATATTGCTTCGGGACTGGAATCATGTAGAGAAATTCTCCAGCAGAATTGGTTTGCAGAAATTAGAAACGTAGTGTTACAATTAGTGAAGGAGTCCATGAGCCGGGGGAACTCGTCCATTATTCTGGCTCAACAGAAGATTTTTAAAACTGGACTTTCTGAACACCTGGATATTCTGTTTCATCTGTTTCATTTGTGGTTTAAAGATATGCTTCATTTCCGTTACGGAAGGCACGAAAGCATTGTTTTCATAGATCATTTGGAGTCTGTCTCCAAATTGGCAATCACCCGCAGCACGGAACAATGGGTCTCTTATATGGATTTGGCCGCGACTTGCAGGAAAAAGCTCCGTTTTAACGTCAATGGGCAATTATGCGTGGAGCAGCTTCTGATTGGGTTGTCCGATACAAGCGGTTCTATCACCGGCTAACAGGAAGGCGCGCTTGTTCCACTCTGCACAATCCGCGACGCCAGGTTCCCGGTTTGTGCGACAGTGAGACTTCAATTGCGGCCATTCGTACAATGTCGGCTTCAAATGAGGTTTAGTGGCATACAAGGGGGTTAATTTTTGTATAGTGTAGTGGGTGTCCGTTTCAAAAAGGCGGGCAAGACTTATTATTTTGATCCGCTGGATCTTCCGGTGGAGAAAGAAAACTGCGTCATTGTAGAAACCGCACGCGGTATTGAATATGGCAAGGTTGTGGTGGGCAAAAAAGAGGTAAATGACTCGGATGTTGTCCTGCCTTTAAAAAAAGTCATTCGTATTGCCGGAGATGATGATGCTCTTGTTGTAGAAGAGAATAAATTGGCGGCCAAGGATGCCTTCGGTACGTGTTTAAATAAAATTAAAGACCATGGCCTTAAAATGAAGCTGGTGGATGTGGAATTTACATTTGACCGCAATAAGATCATTTTTTATTTTACGGCAGAAGGTCGGGTTGATTTTCGAGAACTTGTAAAGGATTTGGCCAGTATCTTTCGTACACGGATTGAGCTGCGGCAGATCGGGGTACGGGATGAGGCTAAAATGCTCGGCGGGATCGGACCATGTGGACGTATTCTGTGCTGTTCCTCATGGCTGGGAGATTTTGACCCGGTATCTATCAAGATGGCGAAGGATCAGAGCTTGTCGCTGAATCCGACGAAGATTTCCGGGTTGTGCGGAAGATTGATGTGCTGTCTCAAGTTCGAACATGATAACTACGAGAGCATGAAGGAAGAGCTACCTCAAGTGGGTAAGATGGTGATCACCTCTTTGGGGGAAGGTAAGGTTGTAGGCGTAAATGCAGGTCATCGTACGGTGCATGTTCAATTGTTTGAGATCAGCAAGGTCAAGGAACTTCCAATGGACGATGTAGTCGTCAAGTAAACCATTAGGTTGCTTCGGGGTGGAAACTTGGATAAATTAAATGTTTTTGCGCGTATTCACGAAATGGAAACCCAAATGGGACAGTTGTATAGCGATCTGGGTGAATTGAAACTGGCAGTAAAAGAGCTGCTGGAGGAAAATCAACGACTAACGATTGAAAACGAACAGGTGCGCAAGATGCTCAAGCGTGAAACCTCTGGAGAAGAAAAGCCGGCAAGCAAACCGAAGCTTTCTCCTCCGATCGTCATTAAAGATGAAGAGGGAACAGGCGAGGTCGTGGGCGAAGGCTACGACAATCTGGCACGGCTGTATCATGAAGGATTTCATATATGCAACGTGTATTACGGACATTTGCGAACAGAAGGCGATTGCCTCTTCTGTCTGTCATTTTTGAATAAATAAAAACAAGCCGTAGGAGTAAGATGCCTACGGCTTTTTTGTAAGGAAGTAAGAGTGATTCTGGTTAAAAAAGATGGGAGATCACACATGTACGAAAATGAAAAGAAGTCCGAACGGATTGACGATCTGCTTTCACATCATCTGCGTATTATTCAAAGTGATGAGGTATTCAGCTTCTCAATGGATGCAGTTCTGCTGGCACGGTTTGCCGGTATCCCGCAGCGTGGAAAGATTTTGGATCTGTGTACAGGCAATGGGGTTGTTCCTTTGCTGCTTACGACACGAACCAAAGCGGCTATTGAGGGAATTGAGATTCAGCCACGTCTCGCGGATATGGCTAGACGCAGTGTCAGCCTGAATGGATTGGAGGACACAATTCAGATTCGGGAAGGGGATCTGCGCGAGCTGGTCCAAATTACGGGACACGGTGCTTATGATGCGATTACCGTGAATCCCCCCTATATGCCGTTAAACGGCAGCGATTTGAAGGTGAACCCTCATCAGGCCATCGCGCGTCATGAAGTTAGCTGTACATTGGAAGAAGTTATTCAAGCGTGTACCCGACTCGTCCGCAACGGGGGAAAAGTGTCCATGGTTCATCGCCCGCAGCGGTTGGGTGAAATTATATCTCTGATGCGTGCCCACAGTCTGGAACCGAAGCGGATTCGTTTTGTTCACCCACGGGCCCATATGGAGGCCAATATGGTACTGATCGAAGCGCTGCGTGATGGTAAGCCGGAGGTTCGCTTATTGCCCCCGCTCATTGTTTATCAGGAGAATGGGGATTATACTCAGGAAATAAGGGATATCTATGGGGAAGTAAGCAAGGAGGATTCAGTGTGAAAGCAGCTGTACAAAAAAGCTTTAGTGCCAGCCAGGAAGAACGGGGCAAGCTGTACCTCGTTGCAACACCGATTGGGAATTTGGACGATATGACCTTTAGGGCGATTAACACTTTAAAATCGTGCAGTATTATAGCTGCAGAGGACACCCGGCAGACACGCAAATTACTGACACATTTTGATATCACGCCGGAAATGCTCTTCAGTTATCATGAGCATAATAAGGTTGCCAGTGGGCCTGAGTTAATACGGTATATAATAGAAGGAAAAAATTTAGCACTGGTCAGCGATGCCGGTTTACCAGCCATTTCAGACCCTGGTGCAGATTTGGTCAAGCTGGCCCTGGAAGCAGAAATTAGCGTCATTCCTATTCCAGGGGCGAATGCGGCATTATCGGCTTTGATTGCCTCTGGGCTGGATACAGAAAGGTTCACCTTCGCTGGATTTCCACCACGGGAGAAAAAGGATCTGGAGAGGCTGCTGCAATCGTTTCAGGTATCTCACGGCACGATTCTTTTTTATGAATCTCCACATCGTATTGTGAAGACACTGACGGTATTAAAGGAAACATTGGGATCACGTAAAGTGGTGCTTGCGCGTGAGCTGACCAAGCTGCATGAGGAATGGGTGCGGGGAACGGTTGAGCAATGCCTTGCTAAACTGGAGGAGTATCCGCCGATTGGTGAATATTGTCTGGTAGTTGAGGGAAAAAACGAAGCGGAAGAGGAGCAGGAGCGTCAAGCATGGTGGCAGACCTTATCCTTGGAGGCTCACGTTGCTCATTACGAGGCAGAGGGTCTTACACGCAAGGATGCGATGAAGCGTACAGCCGCGGATCGCTCCATTTCCAAGAGAGATGTTTACAACGCACTGCTGTGAATACTTGTCCGGACAAAAAAGGGCCTTCCAACGGTTGGGTTCAAACCGTGGAAGGCAACAAGGAGTATATATGAAAAAGGTTAGAATTAACAATCTTTGATAAGTCTATTATATACTAAAATTCTCAGTTTGTCACAGGTGTTGGGATTTCAGAAATGCAATCTTGGCAAACAATTTTTCCTTTGAAGTAAATTACGTTCTCAGCATTGCCGCAGAAGATACAAGCAGGCTCGTATTTTTTAAGCATGATGCGCTCGCCATCAACATAAATTTCCAAGGCGTCTTTCTCTCCGATTCCCAGAGTACGGCGCAATTCGATTGGAATAACAACACGTCCGAGCTCATCAACTTTTCTTACAATACCAGTGGATTTCATCATAATAAATCAGGCTCCTCTCGCCAATTAAAATAATATAAGTGTCATGATTCGACAAAATTTTCTCTTTTCTGATAATTACTATACCAACGATTCCCAAAACAGTCAACCTAAAAAAAGTAGTAACAGGCTGATTATGCAAAAATATTTTGATTAAAGAGCTTGATACGTGTCTATTACCTTATTTTTCAGATGATTTATCACTTTTGTCGATTTGGAAATGCATAAAAACTATAATTCGACATATTACGACAAATGATGTCGAATGAGGGAAACGATTTAGGATTTTAATGTATTTTAATCCATTATTCCGAAAATTAAAGGAGTTGATATCTTGCACCAGCCACTTAGTGAAGAAAAAGTTTTTAAAGACCCGGTACATAACTATATCCATGTTCAGGATACAGCGATATGGCGGTTGATTAACACGCCGGAGTTCCAACGGTTACGCCGTATCCGGCAGCTGGGCACATCTTATCTTACGTTTCATGGAGCGGAGCATAGTCGCTTTTCACATTCATTAGGCGTATATGAAATTACGAGACGTATTATTTCCCAATTTGAACGCGGGGATTTTCCCGATTGGCCAAAGGAGGAAAGGCTGGTTGCTCTGTGCGCCGCTTTGCTGCATGATGTGGGACACGGTCCATTTTCCCATTCCATAGAAGAAGCCTTTCATATGAACCATGAGGACTGGACGTGTCGCATTGTACTGGGGGATACGAAGATCAACGCCGTGCTGCGGCAGGTCGATGAGGAGCTTCCACAAAAGGTGGCTGCGGTCATTGCCAAAACGTATGACAAGCCAATCGTTGTCAATTTGGTAACCAGTCCGCTGGATGCCGATCGTATGGATTATCTGCTGCGGGATGCTCATTCGACAGGTGTCAACTACGGCACCATTGACTTGGATCGTATTTTGCGGTTGCTGCGTCCACATAATGGGAGAATCGTCGTAAAGGAGTCTGGCATGCATGCGGTAGAGGATTATTTGATGTCACGCTATCAGATGTATTGGCAAATTTATTTTCATCCTGTAACACGCAGCTCGGAAATCCTTTTGCGCAAAATTTTTAAGCGGGCGAAGGAATTGTTTAAAAACGGATATGAGTTTGGTTTTCTGTTGGACCCGCTTCCGGACCTTCTGAAGGGAGACCTTACAGTAGAACAATATCTGATGCTCGACGAGTCTCTGATTCAGACGGTATTTGGCCAGTGGAAACGAGAAAAGGACGACATTTTAAGCGATCTGAGCACTCGTTTTATGGATCGTAAATTGTATAAATATGTAGAGATTGATAATATGGATACAGATACCATTGACAGTATTCGAGGAGCTTTGGCTGAAGCTGGTCTGCACCCGGAATATGATCTTGAAATTGATTTTCCAACCGATCTTCCTTATGATGTGTTTCGGAAGGGTGGCTCGACGGACAATCAGATTCTACTGCTTGGACGTCAGGGTGAGGTGAGAGAGATTTCTGAAGTTTCGGAAATTGTGCGCTCAATTAGTGGCATTCACCGAGGGAAATATCATATGTATTATCCCCAAAATAAATTGAATGGGGTAAAAGACAGGCTTCCTGCCGAAATAAGGAATTATTTTGTCAAACAATAGACAACTGTATAACAATGAAAGTAAAAAAAGGAGATCAGTAACTTGGAATTATTCGACACTCATACTCACTTGGATGCGCCGCAATTTGACGAAGACCGTGAAGAAGTTATAGCGCGTGCTGTCGAATCGGGAGTAACCCGGATGATTAATATCGGATTTAATCGTGAGACGATTCCATCCACGATGAAATTGGCCGAGACGTATGATTTTATGTATGCGGCAGTCGGATGGCATCCTGTAGATGCCATTACGATGCAGGAGGGCGACCTGGAGTGGATTGCATCGTTATGCAGTCACAAAAAAGTTGTAGCCATCGGGGAGATTGGTCTGGATTACTATTGGGATACATCACCGAAGGATGTACAGCACCGGGTACTTCGGAATCAAATTGGTCTGGCTCGGGAGCTGAATATGCCCATTGTTGTCCATAACCGGGATGCGCATGAAGATATTATTAAGATTTTACGCGAGGAAAAAGCGAGCGAGGTTGGCGGAGTCATGCACTCCTTCTCCGGAAGCTGGGAGACAGCTAAAATGGTGCTGGATATGGGCTTTCACCTTTCCTTCGGTGGGCCAATTACGTTCAAAAATGCAAAGCAGCCCAAAGAGGTGCTTGCACAGGTTCCGATGGATCGTCTGCTCATTGAAACGGACGCACCTTATCTGACACCTCATCCATTTCGTGGAAAACGAAATGAGGCTGCACATGTGAGACTGGTGGCAGAGGCTGCCGCCCAAATCAAGGGGATCACAGTGGAGGAATTGGTGTCCATAACGACCCAAAATGCCTTGGAACGATTTGACATCAGATGAGAAAGAGAAGAAACCAACCAAAATAATGAGATAGACGGAGCTAATCATGAATTTGTTGCAGGAAACTCGAGAATATTACAATATTTTAACCGAATATTTTGGAAAATGTACTTGAAACCCGCTTTACAACATGCATAGAAACAGGATATCATCTTTTCAGTGAATTGTTGATTTAATGTAAACTCCAACAAGTCATTTCATGAACCAGTCTCGCTGAGTCCCTTTTACAGGGAACGGGGGAACCGGTATGGCTTACTGCAAGTCCGTCAAGCCATATTTCGATTTCTTTCTGGGTCTTCGGGGTGAATGTGAAGGCGACCGCCATGAGCGGTTGACCCAAGCTAGGGCGACTCTCTACGTCCGAACCCGACAGCTAACCCCGTAAGCGTAAACAAGAGAGAAGCCATCTCGTGCATGATTTTTCCGCATATTCACTACATGCTGGAAGCCACGAAAGAGCTCTCTAGTCTCTTTCTCTGGCTTTTTTTGTTTGTGAATAAAAGAAAATCTGTCATCATACTGTGGTTAAACAGGGGAGGACAGCATGCCGCGAAGACGGGTACATGGTGCAGGACAGTCGCATTACGGGCTTGTCTTGTAGAAAATCTGTTATAGTCACGTCAAATCTCAACTATGTCTTACTCTAGACGGCGGGCTATGTAAGGAGGACGGAGGAAATGGGCATTTTCCAAAAAGAGGAGACCCATGAGTCACGCTCATCCAGCATGTCTTACGTATTACGTTGGAAGAAGGAAAATGTGCGCCAGGCTGCTTTGGTCGCTATTTTTCTAATTGCACTAACGATTATGATTTCAATTCTGGTGTACACTCAATCCAAGAAACAGGTCTTTTTTGTCATCAATGGTAAGGCATCTGCGGTAGAAACCCGGGAATCCAAGCTCCAGGATTTGCTCAATGAGCATTCCATCTCACTGCAGCCGCATGATACGATTTCTATGCCGCTGAACGGAGCCATACAGGATGGGGATCGCGTAATCATCAAACGTGCCAATCAAGTTAAAGTGACCTCAGGCAATGAGACGAAAAAGCTGTACACAACAGAAAATACAGTAGAGGGTGCCATTCGCACTTCGGGCTATAAATTATCGTCAAATGACAAGGTTTACCCTGCGCTCGATGCTTCTGTTTCGTCTAACATGGACATAAAAATCGTCCGCGTGAAGAAACAGCAGGTCGAACAGAAGAAACAGGTGCCTTATCAGGTCATCAAAACGTCCGATCCGAGTCTCTATAAGGGCGATAATCGGGTCCTCCAAAGCGGTAAATCAGGTGTTGTCGTCCAGCACGTTCAGAAGGTATACCATGACGGAAAATTGGTATCCAAGCAGCTGGTCAACAAGGAAGTTGCACAGAAGCGTGTGGATAAGATAATTGCGGTAGGAACGAAGAAAAAACCGGTCGTTCTGGCTGCTTCTGTCAGTCCGGAAGATGCCGTTAAGGCAACTCGGGTGAGTTCGGGCAATGCTGTCCGTAAAGCTGGTGTAGATTTTAAATACAGTAAAGTATTGCAGAACGTATCCATGACGGCGTATTCCTCACAGGAGCCGGGTATTGGTACACGTACGGCTTCCGGTACACGTGTCACGGAAGGACGGACCATCGCTGTCGATCCAAGCATCATTCCAATCGGTTGGTGGGTGTACATTGAAGGGGTGGGCTTCCGCCGTGCGGAGGATACCGGTGGCGCCATTAAAGGCCACAAAATCGATGTGTATTATGAGAGTTTGAGCCGGGCTAACCAATTTGGTCGCAAGCACGGTAAAACCGTATATGTAATCGGACCGGTAAAGCCTGAAATCAACTAAAACGGCTTGTGTATGTTCAGGGCAATGCGATAGTATTAACATCATAGTTATGCCATGCTAAGAAGAGGATATCCTCTTCTTATTTTGTTTTCAAAAGCAGGGAAAGATAAATATAGCATGCTGTGTAGCAGTGGAGGGAAACGTAAAATGATCAAGGAAGTGATCGTGGTCGAGGGTCGGGATGATACAGTGGCTATTCGTCGTGCTGTTGAAGCGGACACAATAGAAACTGGCGGCTCTGCCATTAATAAAATGACGCTGCGCAAAATTGCATTGGCGCAGGAGCGGCGGGGTGTCATTATTTTGACTGATCCCGATCATGCAGGAGAGCGCATCCGCAAAATTATCGCCTCCAAGGTACCCGGCTGCAAGCAGGCCTTTATACCCGAGGCGGAAGCGACGCGTAAAGGAGATATTGGGGTGGAGAATGCTTCACCAGAGGCCATCAGACACGCTCTCGCACGAGTACATACGACGGTGGAAGGAGCCGATCCACTGATTGAGTGGGCGGATTTGATTGACGCCGGACTGATCACCCACCCAAATGCTGCTGCACGCCGTATGGCGCTCGGCAATATACTGGGTATTGGCTATTGCAACGGAAAGCAGCTGCATAAACGGCTCGCTGTATTTCAGATCAGCCGTGAGGAATTCGCCAGTGCGCTGGCGCAAATCGAAAGTGAAGGATTGTGATATCCGTATGACAGGGATTCAAGATATAGCAACACCGCGCCGTACGAAGGAAATTATTCAACGGCACGGTTTTTCGTTCAAAAAGAGTTTGGGACAAAATTTTCTGATTGATCAAAATATTCTGAACAAGATCGTGAGTGCTGCCGGATTGGATGACACCAAGGGTGCACTTGAGATCGGTCCCGGAATTGGTGCTTTGACCGAAAAGCTGGCACAATCGGCCAAGGTCGTAACTGCTGTTGAGATTGATCAGCGGCTGCTGCCTATTCTCGAGGAAGTGCTGGCTCCTTACGAGCATGTGAAGGTGCGTCACGGGGATGTGTTAAAGCTGGATTTGCAAGAGGTGTTCGCCTCTGATTTTGCAGGGGTCAGTAAAGTGAGCGTGGTGGCTAATCTGCCGTACTACGTTACTACACCGATTCTGATGAGGCTGCTGGAGGACAAGCTTCCTCTGGAGAATATCGTGGTCATGATCCAAAAGGAAGTGGCTGAGCGTATGGCTGCGTCTCCAGGTACGAAGGATTATGGCAGCCTGAGCATTGCAGTGCAATATTATAGCGAGCCTGAGTTGGTCTGCATCGTACCGAATACGGTGTTCATTCCCCAGCCGAATGTAGAATCGGCAGTGATTCGTCTGCGTGTGCGAGAAACCCCTCCGGTGGAGGTGGTGGATGAGAAGCACTTTTTTGAGGTCATTCATGCCGCTTTTGCCCAGCGCCGCAAAACGATCTCCAATAACTTGAAAAGCCGCTTCTTCACCAAAGAGAACAGGGACGCGCTGGAGCCGTTGTTGCAGCAGGCTGGTATTGAACCTTCCCGTCGGGGAGAAACGCTAAGCATTGAGGAATTTGCGCGTCTCAGCGCTGTACTGCTGGAAGCCGGGATTTCCTAAGCTGTAACCAAACTGTGCATTCACCCATACGATATAGGAGGGGTGATACAGTGTGATGATTTTAGGAGACTTGGTCGTTCGAAAATCGTATGGCGGAGATGTCACGTTTCGCGTTGAGGACATCCAGCGGGATAAAGCGATCATCAAGGGGACGGAATTTCGGCTGCTGGCCGATTCCCCTGTGAACGATCTGGTCAAGGTGCCTGCGGAACAGATTAGCGGTAAGACTCGGCAGGCCCATATTAAGGCTGGAGAGTCTCTTAATCTGCTGCAGCAGGCGAGACAGCGCCAAGCTGCCCGCAGTCAGGCGGCTCTGATTGGGGAGTGGAGTGATCCGGTAGAGTCGACATACTTTGAAATGCCCGGTAAGGTGCTTCATCTGGATGGAGACCCTGGCTACTTGAAAAAATGTCTCAGCCTATATGAGCAGCTCCGTGTTCCCGCAGAGGGGCATCACGTTCACGAATCGGCGATGGCCGACACGTTGTACCGGCTGCTTCCCCGCATCCGTCCGGATATCGTAGTTATTACTGGACATGACGGTGTATTGAAGCAGCCGCAGCCTTATGACTTGTACAGTCTGAAAAGCTACAAAAATTCGCAAAATTTTGTGGCGGCGATTCAGGTAGCGAGACAGTATGAACGTCATCTGGATTCACTGACGATTGTAGCGGGGGCGTGCCAGTCCCATTTTGAGGCACTGCTGCGTGCAGGAGCGAATTTCGCCAGTTCACCGGGGCGAATCCTGATTCATGCGCTGGACCCGGTTTACGTGGCTGCCAAGGCGGCCTTTACGTCAATCCGTGATACGGTCAACATGGGAGATCTGTTCCATCAGACGATCAGTGGCAGCCGTGGAGTGGGTGGTATCGAAACTCGGGGAAGTTATCGCATCGGCCTGCCCAAGCTTGAAAATTTGTCGACCCTTAAAGTAACGCCTTCCGCTATCTAGGGTTTGAACGTGTTAATGCTGGATAAAATTTGCCTGAACAAAAGCCTCTGTATACAGGGGCTTTTTGTCATTTTTATAGGCACCGTTCCTGTTCGCAAAAATTTAAATTGACAACTTATTTTTTGTGTTGTTATAATATTTAGCTTGATTTGACAATCTCTCTAAAATTCGTTATAATGGACAAGGAAAGAGGTGGTCGTTAGGCAATGGCAAAAAATACGCTGTTGGAAATCAAACGCAGTCTCGACGCACATGTAGGGCAAAAAATTTTGCTGCGGGCTAACGGCGGACGCCGTAAGACCGTCGAACGAACTGGTGTCTTGGAAGAAACGTACCCTTCTGTTTTTATCGTCAAGCTGGATCAGGAGCAACAAACGTTTAAACGTGTCTCCTACAGCTATGCTGACATCCTTACCGAGTCGGTGGAGGTCACTGTATATGATCCCGACTCCCATACAAGTGTAGTCGAGTATTTTGAAGCACCTTAATTGGTGTTACGTAATTTATACCAGCTTTGCAGGTTTAACGGCGGCCTCGTCATTCCAAATGACGAGGCCGTTTTGTATATGTGGAACAGGATAAAGCTTGGCATCTCTGCGCATACTAAGGCGGGAATGATCTTCCTTATTCCATTGCCGAAGGAGGCGTATGCATGAGCCGAAGAAGACGGAGTGTTATGTCGGAGGAGCTAAAGTACGAGCTGGCCAAGGATCTCGGGTTTTACGACACGGTCAAGGAAGAGGGCTGGGGAGGCATCAAGGCCAAAGATGCGGGCAATATGGTCAAGCGGGCCATTCAGCTTGCGGAGCAGGCAGCTTCCCGCAAATCGTAATCATCGGTGGTGCTATGAAAAAGCGGGGATATCCGGTCTGTACCGGGTAATCTCCGCTTTTTTGAACCTCATGACTTGACACGCTGAGTCTGATATAATATGTTAAGCTGTCTTGAGGGAAAAGTTGAAGGTGGGTGAACGCCTTGAAAATATACGAAAAAGCACCGGCGAAAATTAATTTAATGCTTGATGTTTTACACAAGCGGAATGATGGATATCATGAGGTCGAAATGATCATGACTATGGTCGATCTGTCCGATCGTTTGACGATGTCCGAGTTACCGCGTGACACCATTATTATTTCAAGCCAGGCCGGGTACATACCGTTGGATGAAAAGAATTTGGCCTTTCAGGCTGCACGTCTGATTAAGGAACGTTATAACGTGTCTACGGGGGTGCATATCCATCTGGATAAGCATATCCCGGTGGCGGCAGGATTGGCGGGTGGAAGCAGTGATGCCGCTGCCGCACTGCGTGGATTAAACAAGCTGTGGAAGCTTGGCATTTCGGATGCAGAATTAAGAGTGCTGGGTGCGGAGCTGGGCTCAGATGTGCCTTTCTGTATTACAGGGGGTACAGCTTTAGCGAGCGGACGCGGAGAACTGCTTAAGCCGCTTCCGAATCCACCCCAATGCTGGGTGATTCTTGCCAAGCCGCCGATTAATGTATCGACTGCAGAAGTGTACGGACGCGTCAAAGCGGACCAGATTGCGCACCACCCGTCTGCCCGGCAGATGGAGAATGCGATCCGCAACGCTTCTTTTACCGAGGTGTGCAATGCATTGGGTAACGTACTGGAGGATGTAACGCTGAAGCTCTACCCGGAAGTGGAGCATCTCAAAAACTCCATGATCCGTTTGGGAGCAGATGGTGTACTGATGTCAGGCAGCGGACCTACGGTGTTTGGACTGGTATCGAAGGAAGCAAAAGTGCCGCGGATCTACAACGGTCTGAGAGGTTTCTGTAAAGATGTGTATGCAGTACGACTTTTGACCTGATTTTAATTATTTTTTGCCAATTATAGTGGTAATTGTTGTACAAATACGTACAAAGGTGATATATTTACTATTAAATATTCGGATTTTACTATACCACTTACATTCCGCCAGCAACCGGCCAGTCCGCCGGTGCTTTGCTGTACGAAGCGGGCGGCAGGAGAATAGATCGCGAGGAATTGTTGTGAAGAAACTTAAAAGAAGCTCACGATTGGTGGAAATGACGCAATTTTTGTTATCACGGCCGCATACGCTGGTGCCTCTTACTCATTTTGCGGATCGCTATGGGGCGGCCAAGTCATCTATAAGCGAGGATCTGGCCATTATCAAGGAAGTATTCGAGGATGAGGGCATTGGCGAGCTTCTGACGCTTGCAGGAGCGGCAGGGGGCGTCAAGCTCATCCCAAGGCTTTCCAAGGAGCACGCACTTGCGTTTGCGAACGACCTGTGTACCCAACTGGAACAGCCTGATCGCATATTGCCAGGGGGATATCTGTACCTGTCCGATTTGCTGGGCCAACCGGCGATGATGAACGAGGCTGGCAAAATATTTGCGACCGCTTTTGCGAATCGCCAGATTGATGTGGTGATGACGGTGGAGACCAAGGGGATTCCTCTCGCTTATGCAACGGGAGCGCAGCTGAATCTGCCAGTCGTTCTCGTACGGCGTGACCATCAGGTGACAGAAGGCTCGGCTGTAAGTATTAATTATGTTTCAGGCTCGCAAAAGAGCCTGCATACGATGTCTTTGTCCAGACGTGCGATGCGAGAGAAATCGCGTGTGCTCATCGTAGATGATTTTATGAAAGCGGGCGGAACGATTCAGGGAATGGTCGATTTGCTGGCCGAGTTTGACGCTGAGGTAGCCGGAGTAGGTGTGCTGGTGGAATCGGGCGAGGTTGAGAATGAAGAGCGCCTGCTGCACGATTATATTTCACTGGCTAATCTGACCGCAGTCGATTCCCGGAGCAAACAAATTACAGTCAAGCTGGGAAATTATTTTGATGACTTGGCAGGGCAGTAAATTGTCACAATCCATCATAAAATACCTAAATATGTCGAAAAGAAATCTTTTCAAAAAAATTACCTGAATTTAGGATACGAATTGTCCAAAAAAAGAAGGAATTCGAATCGCTGTGTGGAATATTACACCAAGTCCTATTTGGAAAAAGGTGGTGAAACACACATGCAGATTACGGATGTTAGACTTCGCCGAGTGAACTCAGAAGGCAGAATGAAGGCGATTGCATCCATTACGATTGATAACGAGTTTGTTGTCCATGACATCCGAGTTATCGACGGTAATAACGGAATGTTCGTAGCTATGCCAAGCAAACGAACCCCGGACGGAGAGTTTCGCGATATCGCTCACCCGATTTCTTCAGGAACCCGTGAGAAGATTCAGGCTGCTGTTTTGACTGAGTACGAACGCGCAGCTGTCGATGAAGAAGTCGCTATTGAAGAAGGCGCTTGATTCGCCTAAAGCAGGATTGGGGTACAAAAGAAAAAGAGAGCCACTAACTGTGGCTCTCTTTTCTTTTTGGCTGGAATGAGATATATTCTTTAGTGAGTTAACAGTCAGTTTTAAGGCAACTTGGAGTCATCCGGGCTGCCGAAGCGGCTTTTTCATAAGACAGGGACTGTGCAGCTATGCGTCCCGGGGATGAATGTCCAGCACAAGCTGGCCTGAAAAAATAGCCATTAACCAAAGGTTCGCCGTTATTTTTCAGGAGGATTGTGAAAAGTTAAGCAAAATCTGATCTGGGAATTAACGATTTAGCCAAGGGTAACTGTTATTTTCAGGATAGGAGGTTGGACTTGTTGGAAAGGTTGGCAGTCATTCTTGCCGCAGGGCAGGGAAAACGTATGAAATCCAAATTATATAAAGTTCTGCATCCGGTGTGCGGAAAACCGATGGTTGGCCATGTGCTCGACACGGTTCGTGAAATCGGGGTATCCCGAAGTGTAGTTGTCGTGGGTCATGGTGCAGAAGCGGTACAGTCTTACTTGGGACCATCAGCAGAATATGCGCTTCAAGCAGAGCAATTGGGAACAGGCCATGCCGTCAAGCAGGCCAAAGACTTGCTCGGTCAGGAGAAAGGTACGACCATCGTTATCTGTGGAGACACCCCGCTGATCACAGCGGAAACGCTGGAGGGCCTGGTGCAATTGCACGAAAGCCGGGGAGCGGCTGCTACGATTTTGACTGCTGAGCTGGATGACCCGAAAGGATATGGACGAGTTATCCGTGACGCCTCAGGAGCTGTGCTCAAAATCGTGGAGCAGAAGGATTGCTCACCTGAGGAGGATGCTGTTCGGGAGATCAACACGGGAACGTACTGTTTTGACAATGCCAAGCTGTTCGCAGCGCTGGACAAGGTAACGAACACCAATGCACAGCAGGAATACTACCTGACAGATGTCATTGGTATTTTGCATGGTGAAGGTGAGCAGATCGAGGCGTATCTGACAGCTGATGTATCGGAATCCATCGGTGTAAACGACAGAGTCGCTTTGTCGGTGGCTGAGGGCTATATGCGTGAACGTATCGTTCGCAAGCACATGTTGAATGGTGTCACAATCATTGATCCGTCCTCTACCTACATCGGGAGCGAGGTTGTCATTGGCTCCGATACGGTGCTGTACCCGAACACATGGCTGCATGGTCAGACGCAAATTGGCGAAGATTGTGTCATTGGGCCGCAGGCTGAGATTCAAAATACGATTGTTCATTCGGGCGCAACGGTAAAACATTCGGTGTTGAACGAAGCGGAAGTGGGAAGCAGCACGTCTGTGGGTCCGTTCGCTTATCTGCGTCCAGGTGCGAAGCTTGGCGAACATGTGAAGATCGGTGATTTTGTTGAGGTGAAGAATGCGACCATTGGGGATCATTCCAAGGTGTCTCATTTGAGCTATGTCGGTGATGCCAAGGTGGGAACAAACGTAAATATTGGCTGCGGGGCGATAACGGTCAATTATGATGGATATAATAAATCCATTACAGAAATTGAAGACGATGCCTTTATTGGCAGCAATGTGAATCTGATCGCCCCGATTAAGATTGGAAAAGGTGCTTATGTCGTAGCAGGCTCCACTGTAACACATGCTGTCCCTGATAATGATCTGGCCATTGCCAGACCACGTCAAGAGAACAAAGCCGGATATGCGGATAAAATCCGCGCGCGTGCCAAAGCGAAGAAAAAAAGATCGGAATGACCTTAATCAGCAAGCTGTTGAATCTGTAATGAATGAACCAGCACGGAGGGTTTCTATTAATGACTTATTGCGATTCCAAACTCAAAATATTTACTTGTAACTCCAATCCGAAGTTAGCCCACCAGATTGCGGACTACATCGGAATCCCGATGGGGGAATCCCATACCACATCGTTTAGTGACGGTGAAATTCAGATTAAGCTGTCGGAAAGCGTTCGCGGCTGCCATGTGTACGTTGTGCAGTCGACTTGTCTACCGGTTAACGATAATTTGATGGAGCTATTGGTTATGATTGATGCACTTAAACGCGCTTCCGCGAAAAGCATCAATGTCGTTATGCCATATTACGGTTACGCTCGTCAGGATCGTAAAGCCCGTTCGCGTGATCCGATTACGGCGAAGCTTGTCGCCAACCTGATTGAGAAGGCGGGAGCTCACCGCGTAATCAGTATGGATTTGCATGCCATGCAGATTCAGGGATTCTTTGATATTCCAGTCGATCATATGCTGGGAGCGCCAATTTTGGCCCAATATTTTCGTTCCAAGCAAATTGAGAACCCGATTGTCGTTTCACCCGATCATGGCGGGGTTGTTCGTGCGCGCAAACTGGCGGACTTCCTGAGTGCGCCGCTCGCTATTATTGATAAGCGTCGTCCAGAGCCAAATGTCAGTGAAGTCATGAATATCATCGGGAACATCGAAGGGAAAACGGCTATTTTAATTGATGATATCATTGATACAGCCGGAACGATTGTGTTGGGTGCAAATGCGCTTAAAGAGGGCGGCGTAAAAGACGTGTATGCGTGCTGTACACATGCCGTGCTGTCTGGTCCTGCGATGGAAAGACTGGAGAATTCGCCATTAAAAGAGGTGGTCGTGACGGATACCATTCCGATCGTTCACCCGAATCCGACAAGCAAGCTGAAGGTTCTGTCTGTGGCCCCGTTAATGGGAGAAGCCATCATCCGTGTGCATGAGGAATTGTCGATCAGCAAACTGTTTGAAATCGAATAAGCGCTGGCTCATTAAAAAAGGGGTTGCTTTTTCCTATACGGAAAAGGTAACCCCTATCAGCATGTCAGGCTAAAAGCCTGGCCGAGATATAAACGTGAAGCGTTGACGATTGTATAGCGTGTCCTCTATTTCGACAAAATGCTCATTAAAACGTGCAATGATGCCAATCTGGATGTGTACATTCCCGTCATAAATCTGGACAGGAACGGAATGTTTTAAATGATATAGAAAATGGCTGTCGTATAAGAGAATATCACCCTGATTGAGCATACCGGCACGCACCTTCCTGTTCAATACAACTATTTTACCAAAAAATACAGACTTCGAAAGAGGGTGTCATGGTTCATGAAGTGGATTGTAGGATTAGGCAACCCTGGTCCCCAATACGAGAAAACGAGACATAATGTGGGATTTATGGCGCTCGATGCACTGGCCTCGCGTCATAACATCCAGATCAATCAAAGCAAATGCAAGGCGTTAATTGGAGAGGGGCATATCGGTGGCGTGAAAACCGTGTTAATCAAGCCGATGACTTATATGAATCTCTCAGGCGAGTCTTTGCGTGCTTATATGGACTACTATAAAGCGGATCTCGAAGATTTGATCGTCGTGTATGATGATCTGGATACAGAGGTTGGTAAAATAAGATTGCGTTATCAAGGCAGCGCAGGCGGCCATAACGGCATTAAATCAATCATTCAGCATACAGGAACACAATCCTTCAACCGGATTCGTATGGGCATTTCCCGCCCAGAGCCTGGACATGCTATTGTCGATTACGTTCTGGGGACCTTCCCCAAGAAGGAAAAAGATTTGTTGACCGGGATGATAGAAGATACGTGCAACGCTTTGGAATATAGCTTGGGTCATCCTTTTGAACGGACGATGGCAGAATTCAATAAGTAGCTCAGGCAGAGGCAGACAGGCTTAAATGGAAGATTGTTGGACATACTGAAAGGTATAGAAAACTTTCAGGAGGCATATACATTACATGGTTGTTAATTATGTATGCAGACATTGTCGAACTTTCTTGGGACGCATTGATTCCGCGGCAATAACCGAAGAAAGGTTGGGCTTCCATTCCTTGACCCCTGCCGAGCGTAGAGATATAATAGCGTATAATTCGGGCGGCGAAGTGACTGTCAAAGTCATTTGCGAGCATTGCAGTCAAGCGCTGGAAAATAACCCGGAGCTGAGTTTGCTCGCAAATCCGCTCCAATAATAGGTATTCAACTGGTCAGATGTACCAGCTTGAGAGGTGAAGCGATATTTTTCGCTTATGGAGCCTTGGCAGCATTGCTGAGGCTTCTTTTTCGGTTTACATGTAACTATTTATAAGCATAAAGGGGTGCCTTTTTTGTTACAAGCACTTATTCAGGCTTTTACGAAGGATGCTGATTATGCATCCATTGCAGCAGGCATATCATCAGGCATGAAGGAACAGCTGATATCGGGTTTATCTGGCTCTTCAAGACAGGTACTGATGGCCGCGCTTGCCGAAGATATTGGACGACCGTTGATGGTCATGACGCACAATATGTTTTCCGCTCAAAAAATAGCAGATGATTTGCAGGAAGCGCTTTCTCCTGATCAGGTTTTACTGTATCCTGCTAACGAGCTGGTAGCTGCTGAAGCAGCGATATCCAGCCCAGAGACATTATCCCAACGAATTGATGTATTGATACGATGCGCCCAGGGCTTTCGTGGGGTTGTTGTTGTGCCTTTTTCTGGTGTTCGGCGTTTATTGCCGGTTCCAGAAACATGGCGTGAGGCTCGTATCGAGCTGAAAGAAGGCGAGACGATTCAGCTAGAGTCGTTTTTGCTGCATATGGTCGAAATGGGATACCAGCGTGTAGAACGTGTAGAGTCGCGTGGTGAGATGAGTGTACGCGGGGGAATTATTGATTTCTATCCGATGACAACCCGTTGGGGCTACCGTGTGGAGCTGTTTGATGATGAAATTGACTCTATTCGTATGTTTGATCCGCAGGATCAGCGTTCAGTAGAAAAGGTGCAGAACGTGATCGTAACGCCGTGTAAGGAAGTGATTGCGAGCAACGAGCGTATGGATCAGGCAGCGGATGCCGCTGCGATTTTGCTGGAGGAGCAGCTGGCCAAAATGACCGATCGTCAAGCCAAGCAGCATCTGAAAGAAGAGATCCATCGTGAAATTGAGCTGCTGCGGGAGCATATGTATTTTGACGAAATCTATAAATATATCTCCCTGCTGTATCCGGAGCGTAAAACCTTGGCAGATTACATGCCGGAGGATACGATTCTGGTGATCGACGAACCGGCGCGAATGCTGGAAACAGCCAAGCAGCTGGAGCGGGATGAGTCTGAGTGGAACCTGCATTTGCTTCAAAACGGTAAAACGCTACCGCAACTGGAGCTATCGGATAACTCGGACAATCTGCTGTATAATCGAAGATTTCAGACCTTGTTCCTGTCGATCTTCCTTCGCCAGGTTCCGCATACCCAGCCGCAAAATATTTTGAATTTCATTTGCCGGGGCATGCAGGATTTCCACGGTCAAATGAATGTGCTCAAGGCGGAAATGGATCGTTGGCGCAAGGCGGGCACACAGGTGATGATGCTGGCAAGCGGAGAGGAACGGCTGGATCGGATGCGCCGGGTGCTTCAAGACTACGGCATTGATGAGCCTACGATGGCTATTGGCAATCTGCAAAGCGGCTTTGAGATGCCATCTATTCATTTGGCAGTCATTACCGAGGGGGAAATGTTCTCCCAGAAGCAGCGCAAAGCGCGTAAGCAGGGCCGCCATGTGGACAATGCTGAGCGGATTAAGAGCTATAGCGAGCTGAAGGTGGGCGATTATGTCGTTCATCAGAATCATGGGATCGGGAAATACATGGGGATAGGTACGCTGGAGGTTGGCGGTATCCATAAGGATTACATGCACATTCTCTATGCGGGCGGCGATAAGCTGTCGGTGCCGATTGAACAGATTGATCTGATTCAGAAGTATGTTGGCTCGGAGGACAAAGAGCCCAAAATTTATAAGCTGGGCGGCAATGAGTGGACGCGAGTTAAAAGCAAGGTGCGCAGCTCGGTTCAGGACATTGCAGATGACTTGATCAAGCTGTATGCAGAGCGTCAATCGGCGCCGGGGTTTGCTTTTGAAAAGGATTCACCAGAGCAGCAGGAATTTGAGGATATGTTCCCGTATGAAGAGACACGTGACCAGGTTCGGGCCATTGAAGAAATTAAGAAGGATATGGAGCAGAGCCGTCCGATGGATCGTTTGCTGTGCGGTGATGTAGGCTACGGCAAGACGGAGGTCGCTATTCGGGCTGCCTTTAAGTCTGCGATTGAGGGCAAACAGGTAGCGGTGCTGGTACCGACAACGATTTTGGCACAGCAGCACTATGAGACGTTCCGTGAACGTTTTTCCGGGTATCCGTTCAACATTCAGGTGTTGAGCCGTTTCCGCACGCGCAAAGAGCAGAACGAGACGACCAAGGGAGTTCGACAAGGTACGGTTGATATTGTCATTGGTACCCACCGCCTGCTTTCACAGGATCTGGTGTTTAAGGATCTGGGGCTGCTGATTGTCGATGAGGAGCAACGCTTTGGCGTGACGCACAAGGAAAAGCTGAAAAAGCTGAAAACGAATGTAGACGTGCTGACGTTAACGGCTACGCCTATTCCGCGTACGCTGCATATGTCTATGCTGGGTGTGCGTGACCTGTCGGTCATTGAAACACCGCCCGAGAACCGCTTTCCAGTGCAGACTTATGTGGTTGAGCACAGCCAGACGCTGGTACGTGAGGCTATTGAACGTGAGATGGCACGTGGAGGGCAGGTATACTACCTGTACAATCGTGTGCAGGGCATTCAGGAAATGGCTGCTGAGATCAACGCGCTCGTGCCAGAGGCTAAGGTGGGTGTGGGCCATGGACAGATGTCCGAAACCGAGCTGGAGAAGACCATTTTGGACTTCCTGGATGGCGAATATGATGTATTGGTCAGCACCAGCATTATCGAAACCGGAGTGGATATCCCGAATGTGAATACGCTCATTGTGCATGATGCCGATAAAATGGGGCTGTCCCAGCTTTATCAGCTCCGTGGTCGTGTAGGTCGTTCTAATCGGATCGCCTATGCTTATTTCACGTACCAGCGGGATAAAGTGCTTACGGAAGTAGCCGAGAAGCGACTACAGTCCATCAAGGAGTTCACAGAGCTGGGCTCCGGGTTCAAGATTGCAATGCGCGACTTGTCCATTCGCGGAGCGGGTAACTTGCTGGGTGCAGAGCAGCATGGATTCATCGCATCTGTCGGTTTTGATCTTTATTCGCAAATGCTGGCTGAGGAGATTAATAAACGTAAGGTCAGCGTGCTTGGAGAAGAGGATCTGTCGAATCGGAATTGGAGTACGTCGATTGATTTGAGCGTCGATGCATACCTGCCGGGAGACTATATTTATGATAGCATTCAGAAGATTGAGATTTATAAAAAGGTTGCGGCAGTCAGTACCTTTGACGAGGCTTCCGAGCTGGAGGATGAGTTGGTCGATCGGTTTGGCGATCTGCCGGAGGCAGTGCGTCATTTGCTGGCCGTAGCCCGTCTCAAGGTATATGGACGGATGTATGGCATCGAGTCCATTGTCCAACGGGATGACAATATGGTGTTGAAATTTCACGAAGGGCGCCAGCAGGCGCTGCAGACTGCCAAGCTTGCCGAGATTGGCAATCGCTTTGAAAGACGTGTACAATTTGAACAGGGTACTTCTATGAGCGCACGCATAAAGGGTAAAGGTCTAAATGATGCACAACTGCTAGAACTGCTGGAGGAATTTTTGAGTGCATTGAAAGAAGCATTCACATTGAAGGAGGAACTGCAAAATGTCTCAACTAAATAAAAGGAAACCTTGGAGAATACTCTCCTTGGGCATGGCAGCGCTGCTGGCTATATCCGTGCTGGCGGCATGTACAAAGCAAGCTGATGAGAGTAAGGTCAAGGACGAGCCGAAGGACAACAGTAAGGCTGTCGTGACCTACACAGGCGGAACCATTACAGAAAATGAGTTCAACCAGGAAATCAGCATGATGAAATTTTTGTACCCGGAATATGAAGCTGCGCTAGCTTCGGATCAAGTGCGGGAGCAAATTGCAAAGCAGGAAGTGGTGTACAAGCTTCTAGCGGCCAAAGCGGACGACAAATCCAAGGAGCAGGGTGCCAAACAAGGGAACGAACAGCTGGAGCAGTATAAAAAATCGGTCGGAGAAGATAAGTTCAAGAAGTTTTTAAGTGATCAAAAGCTGACTGAGCAAGGTGTGAAAGATTACTTCACGCGCATAATGACCGTAATTAACAGTGAGACGAACAAAGTAACAGACGATCAGTTGAAACAGGAATTTGAGAAAAATAAAGATCAATTCACGACCGCAAGCGTGCGCCATGTATTGATTAATTTCACAGATCCAAAAACGAACAAAGAACGTAAAAAAGAAGATGCTCTCAAGCTGGCCAAGGAAGTGAAGGCGAAGCTGGACGGAGGAGCAGATTTTGCGACAATTGCCAAAAAATATTCGGAGGACCCAGGCTCTGCGTCAAATGGCGGTCTGTATGAAAATGCGTCCGTAGCGCAGTGGGTACCTGCTTTTAAAAAGGCAGCCGAAACCCAGCCGATTAACAAAATCGGTGATCCGGTGGAAACGGAATATGGATATCACATCATCAAGGTGGAATCCCGCAATGAGCCTACGTTTGATAAATTGAAGGACAACGAAAAGGCTGCCCTGAAAAACAAACTGGCCGGGGAAAGCATCCAAAAATTTACCGAAAACGATTTGGCAAAGCTTAATTTGAAATTCAATTTGCCAAAGGCACCTGCTGCGGAAGAGAAAAGCGGCACCACTCCGGGTGCAGGCAGCACGACTGCGCCAAGCGGAACAACGGGTGGTACTAGCGATACCAAGGCAGGAACAGCCAAAGATGGGGCTACAAACGAAGGTAAATAACTGAACATGCATAAGGAATTGGGAACAGATGAATACTATGGTCAGATATCACCATAAACACCATGACCGTGACGTTCTTCGTGACCGCTTCCGGGGGAGTGGAAGCGTCTTTCGATACCGTCAGTAGTTGACTAAATTCTTCTTGGGAAAGTGGGGCAACATGTGAAATGAAAGCTACTGGTATAGTTCGCCGTATTGATGACCTTGGGCGTGTAGTTATTCCGAAGGAAATTCGCCGCACCTTGAGAATTCGTGAAGGAGATCCGCTTGAGATCTTTGTGGATCGTGACGGAGAAGTCATTTTGAAAAAATATTCACCTATTGGTGAGCTTGGTGATTTCGCCAAAGAATATGCTGAGTCCCTGTTTGAAAGCACAGGCCATATTACGATGATTACCGATCGGGACACCATTATTACGGTGGCTGGAGGCTCCAAAAAGGAGTTTTTGGACAAGCCGATTGGCAGCATTATCGAAAATAGTATGGATAATCGCAAAACGGTGCTGGAAACAGCCGGCGGCTCCTATGAGCTGACTCGTGACCACGAAGAAACAATCTCGTCCTTTGTGACGGCTCCCATTGTTTCCGGTGGCGATCCCATTGGTTCGGTTATTTTGCTGAATAAGGACGAGAATGTAAAAATGTCTGAAATGGAGATCAAAATGGCCGAAACGGCCGCTGGCTTCCTGGGCAAGCAAATGGAACAGTAACACCCCGTTTCACCCCCTGTACGGCGTACAGGATGGCAAAAGCCGTCCTCCGTTGTACAGGGTTTTTTTCTTTCCGGGAGAAGAGGCGGTATAATAGGAATCGTGTAAGATGCATATTTCAGGTAGGAGTGGAGACGGGGAATGCAGGAAAATCGCGCCGCTTCGCGGCTGCTACGGGGTGCTGTCATTTTGACACTGGCGGCGGTAGCGAGCAAGCTGATCGGTACTTTGCAAAAAATTCCGCTACAAAATATCGGCGGCGACGGTGTGTTTGGTATTTATAATACGGTTTATCCTTTTTATACGCTGTTCATTACCATTGCAGCTGCTGGATTTCCGGCTGCGATATCCAAATTTGTAGCTGAGTATGAGGCGGTGGGAAACCGGGCAGCAGGCCAAAGGGTCGCTCGGTTATCTTCGTTGGTATTGGGCATCTTCGGTTTGATTCTGGGGGTGCTGATGTATACGTGTGCCCCGCTAATCAGTCTGTGGATCGATAATGCTCACGTCATTCCATCGGTGAGGGCGGCGGCATTTGCCTTTTTGTTCGTGCCGGTTATGGCAGGGCTGAGAGGATATTTTCAAGGCTTGCAAAATATGATCCCGACCGCTGTCTCCCAAGTGACGGAGCAGGCGGTCCGGGTAAGTGTGATGATCGTACTGCTGCTGCTCATGCTGTCGCAGGGAGCGGGGGCGGATATGATTGCCGCTGGGGCTGTGTTTGGTTCAGCAGCGGGTGGTGCAGCGGGACTGGTCGTCATGCTGCTATTCTGGCGCAACCACAGGAAGAAGCTCAGAAGGCAGGAGGAGCTGTCTGAGCAGGCTTCGCAGCCTGTGGAGAAGATCGGACAAATGGCCATACAGGAGACTGCGACAGGACATGCTGGCGCCCGAGAAAGAACGGTGGATGATGTGGCGAGTGGCAGTCGTGCTGTCGTATCAGGTGTGCTGGAGAGTGCAGCCGGGGCAGTAAGGGGACAGGCTGGAGAGGCCCAGGGGACCGAGAGCTACGGCTTTTTGCTAAAAGCATTGCTGCGTTATGCTTTGCCTGTGTGTCTTGGAGCGCTGGCTGTTCCGTTAATTAACCTGGTAGACACGTTCACCGTCCCCCGCTTATTAAAGCAGGAGGGCCTGGACGATACGGCGGTGATGGTCGCCTTCGGCATCTATAACCGCGGTCTGCCGCTGGTACAGCTGGTCATGATGTTTGCCACGACTCTGTCGGCATTGTTCATCCCATCGCTGGCAGAGGCCCGGGTGACCGGCGGCACGGAGCTGGCGCGCCGCCAGTGCGAGCAATCCTTGCGCTGGTTTTGGCTGCTGGGGCTGGCTGCCGCGACAGGTCTGATCGTGCTGGCCGTGCCCGTGAACGTGATGCTGTACGCGGATGATACCGGCAGCGAGATCATGCGCTGGATGGCGCTGACCGCCGTAGGCGGCACGCTCAGCATCATCTCGGCAGCGCTGCTGCAAGGGCTTGGCGCAGTTCGCGCGCCAGCTCTGGCGATGCTCGCTGCCGCCGCAGCCAAGGCCTTGCTGAACTGGCTGCTTGTGCCGCAGCTCGGCACGGCGGGAGCCGCCATCGCGGGAGCCGCCGCCTATCTGCTCGCGGCGGTGATCAACATCGCGCTGCTGGCCCGCCTCGTGGGCCTGCGCGGGAGCTGGTCCGCCAGCGTGCTCAAGCCGGCGGCGTTGCTGGCCGCCTTGGCCTGTACGGCTGTGGCGGCTTCCTGGGGCACCGGCGCTGTGCTGGGTGCCTTGGGATGGGCTGCTGGTGGCCGTGCCACAGCAGCAGCGGAAAGCCTGCTGGGCGTAGCTGCAGGCGCCGTGGTGTTCGTGATCGGCCTCGCTCGCTTGAGGCTGATCACGGAGGCCGAGCTTGTGGCGGTGCCCAAGCTCGGACGCCCGCTGGCAGCCGTGCTGCGGCGACTGCGCGTGCTGGCGTAGCCTTGGCTGTGCCGCTTACAGTGTGAAGCGGAGCGGCACAGCCATTTTACGAGTCTATACAACTTTGTGGTATAGTAAATGCCAAAGAAAGGAAGCGGAAGTGGGATGCGCTGTGTATTTTTCGGAGCATGCCTTGTTTCTGCGGAACGGAGGATGGGATATGAGCGTAACATTAACGGTCGTAGGCTTGGGCTCGGGAGATCCCGATCAGCTTACGATAGGGATATTGAACAAAATGCGGGGCGCTTCAGCGCTATACCTGCGGACAAGGGAGCATCCGGCGGTTAAAGTGCTGGATGAGTTTGAAGTGGCTTTTGAGTCGTTTGACACAGTGTATGAGACAAAGGAATCTTTTCCAGAAGTATATGAGGAAATTACCAGTCAATTGATCGCAACGGCTGCTAAGGCGGTGGATGGAAGCGAGATTGTCTATGCTGTTCCCGGTCACCCGATGGTGGCGGAAGCAGCGGTACAGCTGCTTAAGGAACGTTGTCCTGGGGAAGGCATCAAGCTGAATATCCTGGGCGGCGAAAGTTTTCTGGATGAAGCTTTTGTACGACTTGGATTTGATCCGATTGAGGGTTTCCAGCTGCTGGATGCGGGAACGCTGGATGCGAGCTGGCTTCAGCCTCAGCTACACACGCTGATCGGGCAAGTGTATGACACCTTTACTGCATCCGATGTGAAGCTGTGCTTGATGGAACGTTATCCTGACGATTATGAAGTGTATGTCGGCCACGCCCTTGGGGTGGAAGGGGAGGAAGCGGTACATAAGGTGCCTCTGTACGAGCTGGACCGGGTGGAGGGCTACGGAAACCTGTCGCTGGTGTACATACCACGCAGTGAGGATGAGGCGCTCAAGCGGCGATCCTTTGATCGTCTGCACGAGATTGTCGATATTTTACGCAGCCCGGAAGGATGTCCATGGGATCGTGAACAGACCCATCAGTCCATCCGCAAAAATCTGATCGAGGAAACTTATGAAGTCATCGAAACGATAGATGAGGATGACCCTGACCATATGAAGGAGGAGCTGGGCGATTTGTTGCTGCAAATTTTGCTGCATGCCCAAATGGAAGAGGAAGTCGGAACCTTCAATGTGTATGACGTGATTCAAGGACTGAATGATAAGCTCATTTTCCGCCATCCGCACGTATTTGGCGACAACCAGGCGAATGATGCGGAAGAGGCGCTGCAAAATTGGGAGCAGATGAAAGCTGAGGAAAAACGGCTTAAAGGGACAGCATCTGCACAGCCTTCTGTACTCGATGGTGTTCCACGTGATTTGCCTGCGCTCATGAAATCGTACAAGCTTCAGAAGAAAGCAGCTAAAGTAGGCTTCAACTGGGATGGCATTGAAGGTGTATTTGACAAACTGGACGAAGAAGTGGCTGAATTGAAGGAAGCAGTCCGTGAAGGACATTCTGTAGAAGCACAGTTGCTGGAGCTGGGTGATGTATTATTCGTTGCTGTGAATGCAGCCCGATTTATGGGAGTAGACCCGGAAGAGGCGTTGTCTGCCACGAATCGAAAATTTGTAAAACGATTCCAGTATATTGAGCAAAAATTACGTGAGCAGGGACGTCGTCCTGAGGACAGCAGCGTAGAAGAAATGGAAATCTACTGGCAAGAGGCAAAAAAGCTCCCTGACAGTGTTTAGCTATGCCGTTCCTTTGCACCATGGTCCGGTTCATGGGGTTGAAAATATATCCGGCTTGAAGGCATACTGATTTGGAGGCATCCCGGTTTAAAAGCACGCAGGTTTGGAAGACTTGCCAATGGGGAGCGTTTTGTAGTAGGATGTTGGCTTAACTGGGGTCCAATAAAAAAACACCTGCCATTGCAGGATTTTTAGGGACAAGCCAGAATAACTTGTAGTAATTCTGAAAATAACTGTAGCTTACAGACAAACGTGCTGCAGTTGAATTCAGAGAGGCTTCGGCCGCAGCTTGACCTCACGTCTGCTCCATATATGGACATGCAGCGTGATGATTATTTTTTGACATTTGGGAGGCTTTTATCTATGAACAAGACAGATTTGATCAACAATATTTCCAGCAAAAGCGGTTTGAGCAAACGTGACGTTGAAGCTGTATTGAATGGCGTTCTTGGTGAAATTACAGATGCACTCGCTAGTGGCGACAAAGTGCAACTGATCGGCTTCGGTACTTTCGAAACGCGCAAGCGTTCCAGCCGTACAGGTCGCAACCCACAAACCGGCAACACGATTGAAATTCCAGAATCGACCGTTCCTGCTTTTAAAGCTGGTAATAAGCTTAAAGAAGCCGTTAACTAATGCGTCTTGATAAATTCTTGAAAGTCTCGCGGCTGATCAAGCGGCGTACTGTAGCCAAGGATGTCTCCGAACAGGGGAGAGTGGTGGTGAACGGACGCGAAGCCAAGCCGAGCAGTGCGGTCAAAGTAGGCGATGAGATCACCGTCCAATTTGGCCAAAAGCTGGTGACTGTGCGAGTGGAACGGCTCGCCGACACCACACGCAAGGACGAGGCTGCAAGTATGTACACTTTGGTGAAAGAAGAGCCTATCGCCAGGGAGAACGGTTTGAACTGGTAAGCAGGCATCGGATTTTCTCATCACGTTGTACATGAAAGCACTTCTTCATCATTTGATGAAGGGGTGTTTTTTTTCTGTAGAGCAAAAGCAGTTCTAAATCATATGGCCCCTCTCATAAGCTAAGAACAGAAGGAGGGGTACATGCCATGATTGAACAAGGGAAGCCCAAGCATCATGATTTGCGCATGCAAAGCCGCAAACAGCTCGATATCTCAGGCGTCAGCAATGTGGAGAGCTTTGACAGTGAAGAGTTTCTGCTTCAGACCGAGCTGGGCCATCTCACCATTCGCGGACAACATTTACATATCAAAAATCTCAGTCTGGAAGAGGGGCTGCTGTCCATAGAAGGTCAGATTCATTCCCTCGTTTACCTGGAGCCCGGGGCCCCAGCCAAAAATGGAAAAAGCCTATTCGGCAAGCTCTTCAAATGAACCCTCACACACAATGGCTGACGTTGACGTGGATGCTGCTGTCGGGCATAGCCATGGGAGTGGTGTTTGACAGCTACCGGGTGCTGTCCATCCGCTTTCATTTTGCCCGTTGGAGCGTTCATATGTTGGACGTGCTGTACTGGGTGGCCTCGGCGCTGTTTATTTTCCGTGTGCTGTACGCGAGTAATCGCGGTGAGCTGCGGTTTTATGTCTTTTTAGGACTACTTTTGGGGGTTTGGCTCTATTTTTGGGCCTTTAGTGTTACAACCCAACGTTTTGTGGTAATGTTATTAGAGATCGTCCGCAGACTGACGTTGATCGTGAACAGCATACTGCGCATCCTGATTGTTCTTCCGGTGTTGGCGCTGTATCGGCTGGTACGCAAGCTGGTCGGATGGACATGGGCACTTATCGTGTTCCTGGGAAGGATGCTGATATACATCTTGATGCCAGTTTGGAAGCCGATTCTATGGCTAATCGGTCCGCTCAAAGCGCGCTGGAAAACTCCAGAGCGACTCGTGAAGCTCGGCATCAGATTGAAAAACATAGCAAAAGAATGGTTTGGAAGGAGGTAGTATCATGCGTAATTCGTCTGTAGATCGCCATTCATCTCCTACGTCCAAGTCCAACGCGGGCGGGCGCAGGCGAATCATGATTTGGTTGCTATCGCTTGCCGCCTTTGGTAGTTGGGCCATTTTCACCTTTTTTTCTCAAGAGATGACTATGGCTGATCGAAGTGAACAGCTCACCCAGAAGGAAAAGCAGAAGCAAGCTGCTACACAAACAGAACAACAGCTTCAAACCGAAGTGAATCGTCTCAAGGACCCCGAATACATTGGAGAGATTGCCAGAAGCAAATATGGTCTCTACAAACCGGAAGAGACGCCGATCATCGGAGATCAGAAATAGGAGCATTATCGGGCCAATGCTTAGTTGACCTTAGTTCCGCCATTTTGTATAATCAAATCACCACAGCGGGATTTTTTTGCAAAAAATCGGTTGTATATTTTAAGGGAGGATCATTTTATTCTATGGCAATTGAAGTGGGCACCAAGTTAGAGGGCAAAGTGACAGGCATCACGCATTTTGGAGCATTTGTGGATTTGTCTGGAGGTGTCACGGGTCTCGTTCACATCTCGGAAATCGCCGATAACTACGTTAAGGATGTTAACGATCACCTGAAGATTAATGATGTCGTGACGGTGAAAGTCATTAATGTTGACAAAGATGGCAAAATTGGACTTTCCATTAAGCAAACGATTGACAAGCCGGCAAGTGAAGCCCGTCCGCCAAGAGCTCCAAGACCGGAGCGTACAGGAGGAACAGGTGGAGGAGACCGTTTCGGCGGTGGAGGTTCAGGTCCAAGTCAGGGACGTGGTGGTTTCAACCGCGATCGTGGAGGCCGTTCTTTTAAGCCTGCACCGGGTAAAACTTCATTTGAGGATAAAATGTCACGCTTCCTGAAAGATAGTGAGGAACGCATTTCGTCGCTGAAAAAGAACACCGAGGGTAAACGCGGAGGACGCGGCGCGAAGCGTGTTTAATTCACTTTGACAACCGTATCAACCATACACGGAAAACCGTACAGTCGAAAGACTGCTACGGTTTTTTTGCGTTTTACCGACAGCACATGAGGCAGGCAAGCGCTGCAGAGAGATACAGATAGCTGTCAGTCTGCGAGCATATGATGAGAATCATGATTTGTTGAACAATCGAAGAACAATTGTACTGGAAAGTGTATGTTTTTTTTGTCGTGTCTACCTAATCGTCCGACAAACTCCAACGGTTTTCCGTCTATCTTCTGTGCAAATCGCTAGTATGGACGTAGTAATGGACGACAGGGAGAGGCTACGCAGGTGAAGGATTGGTGCAACTTCCATCCGCTTCCATACGCGTGTAGCTTGATTTTCAGGCCGATGCTCTGTCCTTTCGCGCAGAACGTTTTTTTGTCGGAAATTTCTTGGAATAAGGCGTGAGGTTCTGACAAACTTTCTCAATCGTTCCGGTTTAAGATGGGAACATCAAATTGATGAATGGGGTGCCTGACGCATGATGGAGAAATGGAACGTGGTACAATTTCCGGGTTTGAAATCTAGAAAGTCCAGATCCAAAGAACGTACGGAAGGTTGGACTTCCAGACTCAAGAAGCGGCTGGATTCACATAAAGCGGTGCAATGGGTAGTGGCGCAAAGATGGATGCTGCTATTGTCGGCTATGGGACTTTTACTGGGGCGCGCCATGATTTTGGACGAGCTTTCTCCTTTTGCCCTCGCTTATTTTGCGGTCATTACATTCCTGCGCCGTGATCTGATGCTGCCTGTCGCTGTATCGGTATTGCTGGGCAGTTTACTGGCTCCCTATCCATCGTTGTTCATGATTGGAGGTGAGCTGATTGTATTTTATCTCTTGTTTCGCGGGCTGCGAGCCTTTGATCGTCTGGAATTATCCTATGCCCCGCTGATGGTTTTCCTGTCTGTGTTCATGGTCAATTTATTTAACGCTGTGATGGCTCCATCGTTCACATGGTATGATCTTGTCATTGTGGGAACGGATGCGGTTCTCAGCTTTATGCTTACACTGGTGTTCACGCAAGCGATTCCATTATTTACGTACCGAAAAAAGACAAGCCAGCTCAAAAATGAGGAAATTTTGTGTCTCATTATTTTACTGGCCTCTGTTATGACAGGAGCGGTAGGATGGACCATTCAATCACTGTCTGTCGATCATGTCCTGTCACGATATTTGGTCTTGGTGTTTGCTTTGGTTGGGGGCGCTTCACTAGGTGCTTCGGTTGGTGTGATTACCGGTCTGATATTAAGCTTGGCCAATATGTCTGCGATTGTGCAGATGAGCTTGCTTGCTTTTGCAGGCTTGCTGGCAGGGATGCTGCGTGAAGGACGAAAGGGTGCTGTTGCACTTGGGATGCTGCTGGGCTCTTCCATTTTAACGATCTATCTGGATGGGACCGGAGATGTGCTGATATCGACCTGGGAGAGTTGTGCAGCCATTTTATTATTTCTAATAACTCCAAAAAGTTTCTTTAAAGCGATTTCTACCTATGTTCCCGGTACACAGGATCACGCCAAGTCCCAGCATGAATACGCCAAAAGGGTTCGCGACCTCACCGCAGAGCGGGTGACAAAATTTTCCCGCGTATTCAGCCAGCTATCCCGCAGCTTTCATCAGATATCTGCGAGCGAGGGCGGGAAGCCGGACGGAGAAATTGAGCATTTTATGAATGCCGTAGCGGAAGGCACGTGCGCCTCCTGCTTCAAGTGCGAGCAGTGCTGGGACAGCAAGTTTATGCAAACTCATCAGTATATGACGGAAATGATGAGCGCCATCGAGGATAACCCCAATTTGGAGCCGGAGCAGATGCCGCCGCAATGGAGCAAAGCTTGCGCCAAAACGGGCGCTGTACTGCAGGTGATGAAGCAGCAATATAGTCTCTATCAGCATAATATGCAATGGAAGCGCCAAGTATACGACAGTCGTCAGCTTGTTGCTGACCAGCTATCGGGTGTATCACAGATTATGGAGGATTTGGCGCGGGAAATTCAGCGGGAAGGACAGACCATGCATCGGCAGGAGGAGCAAATACGGGAGGCGCTTGAGCGGCTCGGCTTGTCCATCCAATCGATTGAGATTATTAATCTGGACGCAGGCCAGGTAGAAATCGAGATTGTCCATGCCTATACAAGGGGATTCGATGAATGTCGGAAAATCATTGCTCCACTGCTGTCGGACATATTGGACGAGCATATTGCCGTGATGCGCGAAACGGCGGCAGATCGCCGCCAAGGCTTGGCCACCGTCATGTTTGGCTCTGCCAAGACGTATGAGGTGGCTACAGGAGTAGCAAGCGCCGCCAAGGGAGGAGATTTTTTCTCAGGGGACAGCTATAGCACCATGGAGCTGGGGAACGGAACCTTTGCAGTCTCCTTGAGCGATGGGATGGGGAATGGGGAGCGTGCGCAGCAGGAGAGCAGCGCGGCCCTAAATATTTTGGAGGAATTGCTGCAATCGGGGATGGATGAAAAATTGGCGATCAAGTCGGTTAACTCTGTCCTAATGCTGCGATCACCCGAGGAAATGTATGCCACCGTCGATATGGCGCTGATTGACCAGTACACGGCCCGAACGACCTTCATGAAGATTGGGTCTACGCCGAGCTTTATTAAAAGGGGGGAGGAGGTCATTCCTGTATCTGCCAGTAATTTGCCAATTGGCATTATACAGGATATTGAGGTGGATTTGGTGTCGCTTCAGCTACAGCCGGGTGATATTCTCATCATGATTACAGACGGTATATACGATTCGCCTGGTTATGCGGTCAATAAGGAAATATGGATGAAGCGCATGATCCAGGAAATTGAAAGTGATGACCCGCAGCAGCTGGCCGATTGCTTGTTGGAACGAGTTATTCGTTACCAACAAAATCAAATCTATGATGATATGACGGTTGTTGTTAGTAAAATAGATCATTACCGTCCAGAGTGGGCGACCCTTCATGTACCTGGTATGAGCTGGGCGGAGCGGCCACGGACGGTGAGTTAAACCGACATTGCCCGGGAAATTACCTTCTCGCTTTTAAAAATCCGCATTCTTCGTTTGAATCGTTCCGGAATAGGCAAAGATAGAATCTATCGGGATAGATTAAGAGGAAGCGGAGGTCAAAAAGCGATGAAGCAAATTTTGATCATTACAGATGGATGTTCCAATGTAGGTGTAAGTCCGGTCATAGCGGCTGCTCAGGCTTTACAGGAAGGCATTACAGTGAATGTCGCCGGAGTCATAGATTATGGAACCATAGGCGAGCTTGGCAGTACGGAGATTCGTGAAATTGCTAAAGCTGGGGGAGGATTCAGCCAAATCGTAGGCACGAAGCAGCTGGCACAGACCATGCAGATGATGACGCGTAAAACGGTGGTTCAAACGATTCAGCAGGCGGTTAATAGAGAGTTAACGCATATTTTGGGTGAGGGCGGAGCCCGGAATATCGGTGAGCTGCCTCCGGCCAAACGGGCTCAGGTGGTGGAGGTGATGGACGAGCTGACAGAGACCAGCACCCTGGAAATTGCTTTGCTCATTGATGCCAGTGCGAGCATGAAGCCCAAACTTCCTGCTGTAGAGGACAGCATTCGCGATTTGTTGCTCAGCTTGCAGTCCAGGAGTGGACTCAGCCGCATATCTGTATTTCATTTTCCAGGGGGTCGAATGGGTGAAGACGCGGTCATGGATATCGGCTGGACCTCTGAGCTGAGCCAGATCAAATCGCTGTTCGGACGTCTGCGGATGAAAGGAGCGACGCCGACAGGTCCAGCCATTTTACAAGTGATTGATTACTACCGATATGTTACACTAGGAGAACAGAAAGATATGGAAGAATCCTATGATAAAGGAGAAGGGATGCTCGGTGACTACGTCGTCTGATCCCGTTCTTGCACCCGGAACGGTCATCAAGGGCAAGTGGAAGCGGAGCAGCTATGTCATTCAGCGCCTGCTGGGCCGGGGAGCGAACGGAACTGTATATTTGGTAAAAGAAGCACAGGCCGATCGGCATTTTGCTCTGAAAATGGGAAGAAACACGCTGGATCTGCAATCAGAGATTAATGTGCTGACTACATTGCAGTCTCGGGGAACCAAGGCGGTATTCCAAAAAAATGGGAGTCCTCCCTTTTTGTTTGAAGTAGACGATGTGGTTTTACGCAGTGGAGAGATTCCCTTTTATGTCATGCGATACGTCAAGGGCGATCCGCTTCATCGTTTTGTTGCAGCCAAAGGGGCGGAATGGTACGGTGTAGCTGGAACCGGAATCCTTAATCGTTTGGCGGAGCTGCATCAGGCGGGATGGGTGTTTGGTGACCTGAAGCCGCAAAATATTTTGGTTAATGCCTATGGAGAAGCCGAATTAATTGATTATGGCGGAGTATCTCTTGCAGGCAGGAGTGTAAAACAATTTACAGAATGGTATGACAGAGGATTCTGGAATGCTGGCAACCGAAACGCCGATCCCCAGTATGACCTGTTTGCCTTTGCTCTTCTAACCATTCATATATTGGAGGGCGAACAGTTAAAGGCTGCTGCGAGCAGGTTGCCGCAGCTACGCAATACGGCAGAATTGACGGTTATCATTCGCCGCAGCCGCGTATTGCGTCCCTATGCCGAATGGCTGCTCGGTGCAGTGCGCGGAGAATATTCCGATACTCGTGCAGCGGCCCGATCCTGGTCGCATCTGGCTTCAACACATGTCAGGCAATCGTCGGCCAAACGAGGGAATCCACGCTGGCTGGGATATGCTTTCACGGTTTCACTTTTGCTGCTGGCTGGGGCGCTCTGGATAGCGTTGCGGTAGCGGCATGACTTACATAAGATTACAGATGATCATCATTGTTACGGTCGGGAGAAGAGAGGGTCGTCAATGGGAACAACCAAACCGACCGGTGTTGTACAGGAAGTGCTCGCCCTCGCGCGAGATCATTCACTGTGGAGCCCCGGAGACCGCATTGTGGTTGCTGTATCCGGTGGGCCGGATTCGGTGGCCCTTTTGCACATTTTACATGAAATATCCGTTATACATATGCCTTTGCAGCTCATCTGTGCTCACGTCCATCATGGCTTCAGGCCAGAGGAATCGGATGCGGAGGCTGAAGAGGTACGCAGCATAGCCCGAAAGCTGGAAATTCCGTTTGAAATGATTCGGGTTGATGTACCCGTCTATATGAAGGAAAGCGGAAAAGGCCCGCAGGAAGCGGCCCGTGAGCTGCGCTATTCCTTTTTGCATGATACAGCTGCAAAATGGGGAGCGCAGCGTATTGCGATGGCCCACCATGGCGACGATCAGGCCGAAACAGTCCTTCTGCATCTGCTGCGCGGCAGCGGTCCAGCGGGTTTGGCCGGTATGCGTCTGGCACGCACGGAAAAAAATGTGCAACTCATTCGCCCGTTGCTGCGTATGTACAAGGCTGACCTGATTGAGTTCTGCAGGTTTTATAGCCTTTCCTATGTGACGGACAGCACTAATCTGACCTCCAAATACCGCCGCAACGCTATTCGCATGGATGTGCTTCCTTTTTTGGGGCAATATAATGAGCAACTGACTCCATCCCTCAACCGACTGGCCGAAACGATGGCTGAAGAGAATGATTTTATGGAAGCATCTACGCTGTCGGTATACGAGGAATTGGTACGCTTGGATAACGGGAGATACATGTTTTCCATTGCTTCCTATCGCAAGCTACCCGTTGCTTTACAACGGAGGTTGATTAAACTAATATTAAATTATCTGCCTTCGGACAGTGATAATTTTGATTTTCGTAAAATTGAGACCGTTCGACTGAGACTTCTACAGGAACAACCGTCCACGTGGAGTTTGGACTTGGGTGGCGGTGCGGTTGGAGTCCGCGAATATGACCAAGCGGGGTTGTTTGACCGAACGCAAGGACCTATGGGCGAATGGTGTTATGGACTAGACGTATTGCCTATGTCTGGCGAGCTTGAATTGCCTGAGGCGGGTGGTGTACTTCGGTGGCGGAGAATCTCCTATTCGGATGGACCCTATCCGGCGAATGAGGAGGAAGCATGGTTTGACGCAGATGAATTGAGTTTGCCGTTGACCATACGCTCACGATTACCTGGAGATGCCATGCATGTCATGGGATTAAACGGAAGAAAAAAGGTTAAAGATATTTTCATTGATGGAAAAATTCCTCCTTCACTGCGTTCCGTTATTCCCATCGTCTGTGACCAATCCGGAGCTATTCTCTGGATTCCGGGCGTGCGGCGTTCTGTACATGCCGCAGTGCAAAAGCACACGTCTTCGGTTATATACATGTCATGGCAAAGACGGAAGAGTCCGGGGCACCGATAGTCGCACAGGAACGGCTTTCATAGTATAAACTTAGGAGGTTTACACCGTTGCAGAATGATATTCAGGAAGTATTGATCAGCGAAGAAGAAATTCAGAGTAAAATTAAGGAATTGGGCGCACAGCTTAGCGTAAAATATGAAGGAAAGAATCCATTGGTGATTTGCGTGCTGAAGGGTGCGTTTATCTTTATGGCTGATTTGGTTAAATCCATTACAGTGCCATTGGAGCTTGATTTCATGGCTGTATCAAGTTACGGAGTGTCCACCAAATCCTCAGGTGTCGTTAAAATCATTAAAGATTTGGACGCATCGGTTGAAGGACGCGACGTTCTGATTGTCGAAGATATTATCGACAGCGGTCTGACGCTGACACATTTAATTGAACTGCTTAAGAACCGTAATGCCAATTCGGTATGTGTCGTAACCTTGTTCGACAAGCCTGCACGCCGAGCCGTTGATCTTGAAGCGGATTATACCGGATTTACGCTTCCGGATGCATTTGTTGTCGGTTATGGTCTGGATTATGCCGAGCACTACCGGAACCTCCCATACATAGGGATTTTGAAGCCGGAAATCTACACCAGCTAATCTCAGCCTCCAGTCCTAGGACTAAATAAGGCCCTTTGTTGAGAAGGACTTACAGGCTATGGTAAAATAACTTAAGTGTCTCGAGAGGAGGTAGGGGATGAATCGGTTCATCCGGAATTCTGGTTTTTATTTGATTCTTTTTTTAGTTGTGGTGGGTATCGTTCAGTTTGTTAGCAACAGTAACGAAGCCTCCGATCTCCCTAGATATGACCAATTACGGCAAGAGGTTAAAGCGAATAACATCTCTAAAGTAACGGTCCAATTTGACGGTTACGCCTATCTTGTAACCGGTGCATATAAGAAGCAGCCGGCTGATGCCAAATCCATTAATTTTTCCGTATATGTTCCGCCAACGGATCAAGCACTGAGTGAACTGGTCAATGCCAGCGAAACGAATGGGTTTGAATACGTGCAGAAGAAGATGGAAGGCGAAAGCATCTGGTTGACGTTTTTGACTTCTATCATTCCTTTGGTGATCATGTTCCTGCTGTTCTTCTTCCTGTTTAATCAGGCACAGGGCGGCGGCGGCAAAGTTATGAACTTTGGCAAGAGCAAGGCCCGTCTGTACAACGAAGAGAAGAAGAAGGTTACCTTCGAGGACGTGGCAGGGGCTGACGAAGAGAAGCAGGAGCTTGTCGAAGTCGTAGAATTCTTGAAGGACCCGCGTAAGTTCGCTGCTGTGGGCGCTCGTATTCCAAAGGGTGTCCTATTAGTGGGCCCTCCGGGAACGGGTAAAACACTCTTGGCCAGAGCCGTTGCAGGCGAAGCAGGAGTTCCTTTTTTCAGCATTTCGGGTTCTGACTTTGTAGAAATGTTCGTCGGTGTCGGTGCTTCCCGTGTTCGCGATTTGTTTGAAAATGCGAAGAAGAACGCACCATGTATCATTTTCATCGATGAGATTGATGCGGTTGGACGTCAACGTGGCGCCGGATTGGGTGGCGGACACGATGAACGTGAGCAAACGCTCAACCAATTGCTCGTAGAGATGGATGGATTCGGCGCGAACGAAGGTATCATTATCGTAGCGGCTACCAACCGTCCGGATATTCTGGACCCGGCATTGCTTCGTCCGGGACGTTTTGACCGTCAAATTACAGTTGACCGTCCAGACGTTAAAGGCCGCGAAGCTGTATTGCATGTACACGCACGCAACAAGCCGTTGACGAAGGATGTTAAATTGGATGTAATCGCGAAACGCACAACAGGTTTTACAGGTGCTGATCTGGAAAATCTGCTGAACGAAGCTGCTTTGCTGGCAGCCCGTCGTAACCGCAGAGATATTTCGATGCGCGAAGTAGATGAAGCTATCGACCGTGTAATCGTAGGTACAGAAAAACGCAGCCGCGTAATCAGTGACCGCGAGAAACGAATTGTTGCCTACCATGAAGCAGGCCATAC
The DNA here is from genome assembly GCF_002240415.1 of Paenibacillus kribbensis. NCBI lineage: Bacteria > Bacillati > Bacillota > Bacilli > Caryophanales > Paenibacillaceae > Paenibacillus > Paenibacillus kribbensis. Next base: position 5,595,234 of record NZ_CP020028.1, on the reverse strand, counting down.
GATTATCGGCTATTTCCTGGAAAACGCCGACATGGTTCACAAGGTAACGATCATTCCACGTGGACGTGCAGGCGGGTATGTCATCATGCTTCCGAAGGAAGATCGCATGCTGACAACCAAGCAGGAATTGCTGGACAAAATTACTGGTTTGCTGGGTGGACGCGTATCCGAGGAACTGTTTATCGGCGAAATCGGTACGGGAGCCTACAGTGACTTCCAGCAAGCAACAAGCATCGCACGCAGCATGATTGTGGAATACGGTATGAGTGAGAAGCTCGGCCCAATGCAGTTTGGTACTTCGCAAGGTCAGGTTTTCCTTGGACGGGATATCGGTCATGAGCAGAATTACAGTGATCAGATCGCTTATCAGATTGACCAAGAGATGAATCGCTTCATCACTGACTCTTATGAGCGTGCCAAAGAGCTCCTGACCAAGCATTCCAAAGAGGTTCATCTGATCGCTCAAACCCTGCTGCAAGAAGAAACCCTGGAACTTGAACAAATTAAACGTTTGATCGAGACAGGTTCTTTGGACGGCAGCACGAATGAGGGTGAAGGAACACCGGAAAAAGGTGAACCTGTGATCGATAACATTGGAGACGTTCGTGTACGTATTCAAGGCAAGGATGACGAGCCTAAGAATACGACGGATCAACCGAATGATATCCCTAATCTGCAGAAGCCAGAGGATGATAACAATTCGGGCAACTCCGGTGGTACTCCACCGACAACAACCTGATTTTCAGGTTGGATCGTTGAATAAGCGCATATATAAGCTCCGGGGAACCAGTAACTTTTGGTTTTCCGGAGCTTTTTAAAATATGGCAGAAGATTGCTGACGTGATTTGACAGACAGAGGAACGTTGTGTACATTTATTGTTAAATAAACGGCTGTCGTGTTCTTGACATATACAAGCCAACAGCCGCTGCAATTGACTTTCTATCCTTTAGAACTTATACCGTGAGCGCATACTGTACAATCTATGGTGTGCGCTATTCTCTGTGAAATCAGGTGAAGGCATGATTCCAAGATATCTAGTTGATTTTGATGTAGCGGAATTGACTAAATTGGAAGCCGACGTGTTAATTATCGGCTCGGGCATTGCAGGCTTATATACGGCGATTAAGGCCGCGGAAGATCGGAACGTGTTGCTGATTACCAAGAAGGCTTTGATGGAAAGCAACACGCGTTATGCGCAAGGCGGCATCGCCGCTGTCACATCGGACGAGGATACACCTGCTTCTCATATGCAGGATACCTTGATTGCTGGTGCAGGCTTGTGTGAACCAGAGGCCGTGAGAGCGCTTGTTCATGAGGGGCCGGAGGGCATACAGGAGCTAATACGATTGGGGACAGCCTTTGACAGGGAGGATGGCGAACTTGCCCTGACACGGGAAGGCGCACATAGTCATCGGCGCATTTTGCATGCGAACGGAGATGCTACCGGGTATGAAGTTGTTCGTGCGCTGTCAGAGCAGGTTGCTGCTCATCCCGCTATCGAAGTGTGGGAAGAGTGTATGGTCATCGACCTGTTGACTGAGCATGGCGAATGTATTGGGGCTCTCGTCCAAAGGCCGGATGGCGAAAGATTGTACGTAACTGCCAATGCAACGATTTTATGCTCAGGCGGAAGCGGGCAATTATTCCGCTATACCACCAACCCGGATATCGCAACCGGTGATGGTATCGCTATGGCGTATCGTGCGGGAGCGGCTGTGCGGGATATGGAGTTCGTACAGTTTCATCCGACGGCGTTGTGCTATCCGGGTGCTCCGAGGTTTCTAATTTCTGAAGCCGTACGGGGGGAAGGGGCCATGCTGCGCAATATTCATGGAGAACGGTTCATGGAGCAGTATGATTCCCGGCAAGAGCTTGCACCCAGAGATATCGTAGCCCGTGCTATCGTACATGAAATGGAACGTACCCAGGCTACATTTGTATACCTGGATATTACACATGAGCCGCCCGAGCGGGTTAAGCAGCGTTTTCCTACGATTTATCGGACATGTCTGTCCTTTGGCCTAGATATGACCACAGACTGGATTCCGATTGCACCTGCCGCGCATTATATGATGGGTGGCGTTCAGACCAACTTGTATGGGGAAAGCTCTATTGCGCGTTTGTTCGCCTGCGGGGAGGTTTCTTCCACAGGTGTTCACGGAGCTAATCGTCTGGCGAGCAATTCGCTATCTGAAGCTATCGTATTTGGCAGCAGAATTATTGATCGGCTGCATTCATTGCCACCGCTGGCCGGTCATACGTTATTAGCTTACGGCGATAACCGTGCAGAGCTCCTGGCTTCATCTGTTGTGGAGGAGCGGCACAGGCTGCAAGAAACAATGGTTCGTTATGCTGGAGTTCGTCGGCATGGGGAAGGGCTGCAAGCAGCGTTAGATGAGCTGCAAGGCCAAATGCCTATATTTAAGGCTGCGGTTACTAGCCGGGAAGAGATCGAATTTGCCAATTTACTCACCTGTGCTTTATTAGTTACAGACGGTGCGCTGCTACGCGAAGAGAGCCGGGGAGCGCATTATCGCGAGGATTTTCCTAAGACAGATGATAGCGTATGGCACAAGCATGTTCAGCAGCGACGTGAGCAAGGCATAACGGAGGAGTGTGTTCATGACATCTAACAGCGAGCATTATGGAGAGTTTAGCGGATATCAGGAAGAGCTGTTGGCACAGATTCGCGGCTGGCTGCGGGAGGATACCGGTTCTGGCGATGTAACCACGCGCTGGACGATTGAGCAGGGCCACCAGTCGAAGGCTGTGATTCATGCCAAGGAGCCTGGCATCGTTGCGGGTTTGCCTGTAGCTGCGCTTGTATTTCAGGTAGTCGATCCTTCCTTGTCATTCACTCCGTTGGTGACGGATGGGCAGGCGATCGAAAAGGGTAGCATTCTGGCGGAAGTGAGTGGAAGCACCCATTCGATTTTGACCGGGGAGCGACTTGCGCTCAATTTGCTTCAGCGGATGTCCGGCATTGCAACGCGGACTCAATCTTTTGTGGATCAATTGCACGGACTTACCACCCGCTTGGTGGACACACGCAAAACAACACCGGGACATCGACTGCTGGAGAAATACGCTGTTCGTGTGGGCGGCGGCTCCAATCATCGCTTTGGTCTCTACGATGCGGTTATGATTAAGGATAATCATATCAAGGGCGCTGGCGGGATTGCACAGGCAGTAAGTCGAGCACGTACTCATATACCGCACACCATGACCATTGAAGTTGAGACGGAGAACATGGAGCAGGTTCGGGAAGCTCTGGATGCCGGGGCGGATATTATTATGCTGGACAACATGTCTGTCCAGGATATGAAGGAAGCAGTTCGTTTCATTCGTGAACGGGCTCCACATGTCAAAACAGAAGCCTCAGGCAATGTATCGCTGGATACAGTACGTGCGATGGCTGAGAGCGGCGTAGATGTGATTTCTGTAGGCAGGCTGACATACTCTTTTCATAACCTGGATATCAGCCTTGACCTTAACGCAAAGAAAGTTAGGTGACACCCTTTGATTCTTGTAGTGGATGTAGGTAATACCAATATTGTTCTGGGGATGTACGAGGGGACCGAGCTGCTGCATCATTATCGGATCAGTACCTCCAGACAGGCAACCGCAGATGAATACGGCGTACTTATACATAATCTTTTTGGTATGGGTGGCGTATTAAAGGATGATATTCAAGGGGTTATTATTTCCTCTGTTGTTCCGCCGTTGGTTCGTGTATTAGAGGACATGTGCGATAAATACATAGGCAGAACGCCGTTAATCGTCGGACCGGGCATCAAAACCGGTCTTAACCTGCGTTATGAAAATCCGCGTGAAGTAGGGGCAGACCGGATCGTGAACGCAGTTGCTGCTGTCGAGCGGTTTGGCGGGCCGCTGGTTGTGGTGGATTTTGGGACAGCAACGACGTTTGACTGTATTGATGATAAGGGGAATTACCTGGGCGGAGTGATTGTGCCTGGTATCGGAATTTCGACGGAGGCATTGTATCAACGAGCTTCCAAGCTGCCCCGTATCGAGCTGGAGAAACCCAAAAAAGTTATTGGTCGTAATACCGTTCATGCCATGCAGGCCGGGATTATTTTCGGCTATGCGGGGCAAGTGGATGGCATTGTGAGACGCATTAAGGAAGAAATGCAGGCGGAGCCTACGGTTATTGCTACTGGAGGTCTTGCTGAGCTCATCGCATCCGAGACACAGAGCATTCAGAAGGTGCTGCCGATGTTGACGCTCGAAGGCTTGCGCATCATTTACCAGCGTAACGCTGAATAAAAAAGTGGATATAAGCTGCCGCTGAGGCCAGCCGATGATTTTATCGGTTTGGATTAGCGGCGTTTTTCGTCTATACTGAAATATGTTACGTTTTTGAACGATTCGCGTGATCTGTCAATGCAGGTTGTTTATATAGCAGGAAATCATGCTTTAATTTAGCGCAAACACGAACAAAAATAAGCAGCGTAGCTGCCTTGGAGCATAGGGAGGATATCAATATGGAAAAGAAACAGGATCGGCTTATTCGCGGAACAGCCATGGATGGAAGGGTTAGAGCTTTTGCTGTTCGCACAACACAGTTGGCAGAGGAATTGCGGAGAAGACATGATACGTATCCTACCGCTACCGCTGCTTTGGGACGCACACTCACAGCGGGTGCCATTATGGGTTCTATGCTAAAAGGCAACGAGCGACTGACCATCCAAGTTAAAGGTGACGGGCCGATTGGGCAAATCGTCGTGGATGCCAATGCTGCAGGTGAGGTACGCGGCTATGTTGCCGAACCGCATGTACATTTGCCAAGCAACAGCATGGGTAAGCTGGATGTAGCAGGTGCCGTAGGTACAGAAGGCTTTATTCATATTATTAAGGATCTGGGGTTAAAAGAACCTTATCGCGGTAGTATTCCGATTATTTCGGGTGAACTGGGTGAGGACTTCACCTATTATTTTGCCAAGTCGGAGCAGACACCGTCCGCAGTGGGCTTAGGTGTATTGGTGGATACCGATAACTCCGTTATTGTGGCAGGCGGATTCATTATTCAGTTGCTACCCGGCCTGAATGATGACGAGATCACAGCCATTGAAAATGCGGTTGGCTCACTTCCACCCGTTACAGCTCTGCTGGATCAAGGCCTGGAGCTTGATGAAATGCTGCGCTGGATGCTGCCGGACGTTCGGGTTCTCGACGAGACGGAAATTCGTTTTCAATGTGAATGCTCACGGGAGCGTGTGGAAAAAACATTGATCAGCTTGGGAGAAAGCGAGTTGACACAATTAATTGAGGAAGAGGGACAGGCCGAAGTTGTGTGCCACTTCTGTAATGAGGCTTATCAGTTTAATAAGGATGATTTGCAAAATCTGTTGAATCAGGCCAAAGCCTAACTGGATAGGCGGTGCGAGCGATGACTACACGGGAGAAAGGATTATGGGCTGCCGTCATTATCCTGACCGTTAGCGTCACCGCCTTGGGTGGTCTGATCATGCTTCGGGGGCTGGCAAAGCCGGGTGATATAAGCAAGGATGACGGCGATCATACTGTGGCGGAGATCGGTCAGGAAGGCATATCGGAGGAACAATGGGTTGCAGAGCTGAAGAAGCGATACGGAGCCAATACGCTGTTGCAAATGCTGAATCGTAAAGCCGTACAAGCTGAAACCAAGCGTCTCGGTATTAAAGTCACCCAAGATGATCTGCAGCAGGTGCTGGAGCAGGAGAGTAGAGGGTATGCTTCGGCTCAAGCCTATTTTGAGGAAATGCAGCAGCAGTTTGGTCTAGGTCCGGTTGATTTGCGGAATGAAGCGGAATACCGGATTGGTCTGGAGAAAATAGCTACGCAGGGAATTCAAATTAAGGAAGCGGAAATTGACGAGTATTGGAAGCAGCATCCTGAGGAATTTACTGCCGGTAAGCAGATCAAACTGGCAGCCCTTTATGTCCCTAAGGTCGAGGAAGCAGAGGCGTTGCTTGAACGGGTCAAACAAGGAGAAAGGTTTGATGCGCTGGTTCAAGAATTTTCAGGTCAGCCCTTTGGGAAGAATACCAGTGGACAGCTAGGATGGGTGGATGAGTATGATCCATTTCAACCGGAGGCGATTATGAAGGCGGCGAGAGAACTAAGCTCTGGGGATGTTGCTGGTCCCATCTCTGTTAACGATGGTTATGCCGTTATCTATGTACAGGATATCCGCCTGAAAGCTTCTCCAGACAAAGAACAGATTCGGCAGCAAATCCGTCGCTCTCTAGCGCTTGCCCAAGCGGCTCCTTTGGAAGATGTCGAGAAAAGCTTGCGTGATAAATATGGAGCGCGTATTTTATCCGATAAAGGGGTGCCATCTGCTTCTCTATGAGCATGGTCCAAAGTTACTGGATTGAGGAACCACGGTGCTGAAGACGAGGGTCAGCAGCATCGTGTTTTTAGCGCTTGTATTGACATTGGAATTGAAGATTGTTATGATTAGCGTACAAAACCAACTATTTTTATCGGAAATTAAATAACCACCCTAAAAACAAGAATGATCTACAAATGTGATTTCGTAATTTTTAATATAACATCACAGTCAGGGAGGAACTTATTATGGCTAAAGTCGTTAATAACATCACCGAACTTATTGGGGGCACTCCCCTTGTTCGCCTGAATCGACTCGTACCGGAGGATAGTGCTGAAATTTATCTGAAGCTGGAATATCAGAACCCCGGCTCTAGTGTAAAGGACCGTATCGCGATTAGCATGGTTGAGGAAGCTGAACGTGAAGGGCTGCTTAAACCAGGCGGTACAATTATTGAAGCGACTAGCGGTAATACAGGAATCGGTTTGGCTATGGTTGCTGCTGCGAAGGGCTACAAGGCGGTAATCGTTATGCCAGAAACGATGAGTATAGAACGCCGTAACCTGCTGCGTGCTTACGGAGCTGATCTGGTGTTGACACCTGGATCGGAAGGTATGAACGGTTCCGTTAAGAAAATGGAAGAGCTGCTGAGTGAAAATCCGGATTATTTTGCTGCAGAGCAATTCAAAAATAAAGCTAACGTCAAAATTCACCGTGAAACAACGGGTCCTGAGATTGTGGAAGCGATTCGCTCCATCGGCGGAACGCTGGATGCTTTTGTAGCAGGCATAGGTACGGGCGGAACCATCTCTGGTGCCGGAGAAGTGCTTAAGAAAGAATTCCCGGAAATTAAAATTGTCGCTGTAGAGCCGGCTTCTTCTCCACTATTAGCTGGCGGCAAGCCAGGTCCTCACAAAATTCAGGGACTGGGCGCCAACTTTATTCCTGAAATTTTGAACCGTGACATCTACGATGAAATTATTCATGTAGAAAACGATGAAGCCTTCGAGGTAGCGCGTAAAGTAGCCAAGGAAGAAGGTATCTTGTCGGGTATTTCCTCCGGTGCAGCTGTTCACGCGGCTTTGAAGCTGGCTAAGCAATTGGGCAAGGGTAAACGAATTGTTGTCATTATTCCAAGTAATGGTGAGCGTTACCTGAGTACACCACTATACAATTTTGAGCTGTAATTACGCCGCAATTGTGTATACTATATGTAAGGAATCCCTCATTTCCCTGTTGCCAGGGGGGTGGGGGTTTGTTTTTAAGGAGAGAATACAGACTTTTCACAAAGGAATGGAAGGGGAAGCGCACACGGATGAAATCGACAGCTAGAGTGACGGCCGCGCAGTGGGAGGTTTGGCAGGAAGAAGGCTGGAGTATACTTCCTTATATTGCCGAGTATCAGTTGCCCGTAGGCGGTTTGCCGTTATCATGGCGCAAGGCATGGGAGGATGCATCGCCATATGCCTTCTTGCTGGAGAGCGGTAAAGGCGGGAGATATACCTATCTGGGCCTAAATCCGGTTGCCATATTGGAAGGCAAGGGAGAACATGCAGTTTGGACGGACCTGCAAAATGGGGAGCATGGCGATATATATGGTCAACCTCTGACCGTTATGAACGACTGGATCGCCCCCTACCGCGCGCCTCATATACCTGGCCTGCCTTTTTTCACTGGAGGATTCGCGGGTTATCTGGGCTACGATGTAGCTCGCTCGCTGGAGCGTTTGCCTATTCGGGCCGCGGATGATACAGACATCCCTGATTATGTGTGGATGAGAGTGAATGAGCTATGGATTTATGATCATGAAAAATCTTGCGTATATTGTGCCGTTCACTTGCCCACTCCTGTCCCTGCTGAAGCTGATAGCAAGGCCGATCTTGCTGATCAGGTTGCGCTAGCTGAGCAAAATAACATAATTTGCGAGTATTATGCGGAAGCTGTTCGTCGAGCAGAACGGATGTTGACTCAGTGGGAGAAAATCATGGATGCCGGAGAGGCTGATCCAGCGTATTCTCGTCGTTGTACAAGGCTTGCCGAAGCGGAGCTGTCAGCTGTTCATCAAGAATCCGAAGGTTGGGAAACCGCATTCAACCAAACCGATTTTGAACATGCCGTGAAACGTGTACAGGAATATATCGCACAGGGTGACGTATTTCAGGTTAACCTGTCGATTCGCCAGCAACGTACGCTTGCAGCCAGCCCTGAAGATATATATGAATGGCTGCGTCTATTGAATCCTTCTCCTTATATGGGGATGCTGCGTATGCTGGATTTACAGATCGTCAGTGGCTCTCCAGAGCTGCTGGTGAAGCTGGAGGATGGACGTGTCAGCGCACGACCTATTGCAGGTACGAGGAGAAGAGGGCTGACACCGGATGAGGATGCCGCTATGGCTGCCGAATTGTTGTCGAGTGAAAAAGAACGTGCCGAGCACATTATGCTCGTTGATTTGGAACGTAACGATATCGGACGGATTGCCGAATATGGCTCGGTACATGTACCTGAGCTGCTGACTGTCGAATATTATTCGCATGTGATGCACCTGGTTTCTCAGGTTGAAGGCAAATTAGCCCCCGGTCGTACGGCTATAGATGTGATTGCCGCTACCTTCCCGGGCGGGACCATTACCGGAGCACCCAAGGTGCGCACGATGGAAATCATTGAAGAATTAGAGCCTGTCCGTCGAGGTCCTTATACAGGATCGCTTGGATGGATTGACTATAACGGGAATATGGAATTAAATATTATAATAAGAACACTAGCTGTCAAAGGCAGCACTGCCTATTTACAGACAGGCGCGGGTATCGTTATTGATTCAGACCCGTACAGGGAATATCGGGAATGTCGGAACAAGGCCAGAGCTGTCATGAAGGCGGTACAATGTGGTGAAGAAGAAGCTGCTTTGAACAAGAGCGGTATCCTAGGAGGGTGAGTCGTATGATTTTGGTGATTGATAATTATGATTCGTTTACGTACAATCTTGTTCAATATTTGGGTGAGCTCGGCGAAGAAGTAACCGTAAAGCGGAATGATGAGATTGATGTGAAAGGCATAGAAGAGCTGGCACCAGAGCATATTTTGATCTCGCCGGGTCCATGCACACCGAACGAGGCGGGAATATCATTGGATGTGATCCGTCATTTTAAAGGTCGTATCCCGATTTTCGGCGTATGCCTCGGCCACCAGGCCATTGGACAGGCTTTTGGTGGTAAGGTGATCCGGGCTGAACGGCTCATGCACGGTAAAACATCACCAATTCTCCATCACAATAATTCGGTATTCGAAGGCTTGCCATCCCCGTTCACAGCGACCCGGTATCATTCGCTGCTGGTGGAGCGCGAGAGCCTGCCTGAATGTCTAGAGATTACCGCTGAAACCGCAGAAGGTGAAATTATGGGTTTGCGGCATAAAGAATTCGCCGTAGAAGGAGTCCAGTTCCATCCCGAATCCATTATTACCGACTACGGGCATCAACTGTTGCGCAATTTCCTAAAACGTAAGGTAGGCGTCTGATTCATGAAATATATCGGAGTCAACGGCGTCCTCACGGAAGCCGCAAAAGCCGTGATTCACGTAAGTGATCACGGCTTTTTATACGGGATGGGCTTGTTTGAAACGTTTCGCACCTACAAAGGTGTTCCATTTTTACTGGATCGGCACCTGCATAGACTGGCGGAAGGGTGCCGCATGCTCGGCATTCCTTTTCAACCGGACGAGGAGCGGCTTACGAGACAAATCCAGGGTCTGATGGTGGCAAATGGACTGGGCGAAGCCTATATCCGCTACACCGTATCGGCGGGTGAAGAGGTGCTAGGCTTGCCATCCGGTGACTACACGCGGCCTAACCATATTTTGTTCGCCAAGCCATTGCCTTCTGCAAATACACAGGTCGGGGGATCGGCCCCCCCATCGGCGCTTCAACTGCTGCGAACCCCGAGAAACACACCAGAGGGTGAGATTCGTTTAAAATCACTCCATTATATGAACAATATTCTTGCAAAACGTGAGCTTCAGCAGTACGCCGCAGCCGTCCAGTATAAGGCCGAAGGCATGATGCTTGCAGCCAATGGTTTTCTGGCAGAGGGGATGGTCAGCAACCTGTTTTTTGTGCAACATGGTACGCTGTATACGCCGGACCTGTCTACAGGCATTCTGCCAGGCATTACACGCGAGCTTATTTTGGAGCTGGCAGAAGCACAAGGCATTCCCTATGAGCAAGGATTATACCGCTGGGATGAGTTGCAGCAGGCTGATGAAATTTTTATGACCAACTCCATACAGGAAATACGGCCTGTCCATCTGCTGCTGGAGCCGGACGGAACGATGCACCACGTACCGGATTCCTTGGCACAGAGCGGGTCCATAACAGGCTTGCTGTTGCGCGATTATAGACAGAAAGCAGGGATCAAGTGAACATACCAACTCTTTATCAACGCAGCTATCGCATGGGGAATGCTGAGCTTACGCTCGGACAAGCCACACAGATCATGGGTATACTGAACGTGACGCCGGATTCATTTTCCGATGGGGGAAAGTATCATAGTCCGGAGCTGGCTGTTTCACATGCCTTAAAGCTGGTGGAGGATGGAGCCGATGTGATTGACATTGGCGGAGAATCTACACGTCCGGGTCATGAACCGGTAGGTGTGGAAGAGGAGCTGGCCCGGGTCATTCCGGTCATCCAGGCAATCCATCGCACCGCACCGCACATTCCGTTGTCTGTGGATACTTACAAAGCCGAGGTCGCCCGGCAGGCACTTGAAGCGGGGGCCCATATCATTAATGATGTGTGGGGGTTTAAGGCAGACCCTGACATGGCACGTGTCGCTGCAGAGTTCGATTGTCCAGTCATTTTGATGCACAATCGTCATGATCGCAACTATAGCGATTTGGTATCCGATATGCTGGCTGATTTAAAAGAAAGCATCAGCTTGGCACTGGATGCAGGTGTACGCGAGGAACAGATCATTTTGGACCCAGGCATCGGCTTTGCCAAGGATTACGATGAAAATATTCATGCCATGACTTCTCTCGATACATTGAGTCAGCTAGGCTTTCCGCTATTGTTGGCTACGTCGCGCAAAAGATTTATCCGTACAGCACTCGATTTGCCTGTGGATGATGTGGTGGAGGGTACAGCGGCTACGGTTGCCTTTGGCATTGCTCAAGGTTGCCAGATGGTGCGTGTACACGATGTGGCGCAAATCAAGCGCACGGTACGTATGTGTGATGCGATGGTGTACGGGTCTAAAAATCCACTGAGTTATGACGGGTAAAGCCCGCTTCATGAATGATTTGATCCTGCGATCGCTGTTGCAACGGGATTCAAATCCTTCATTACGCTACTACCAGCATAAAGTCACTGTATTTTCAGAAAAGAATTTATTATATAAGCAGGGGGACTACCCACGAATGGATAAAATGGTTTTGCATCGTATGGAGTATTACGGATATCACGGCGTTTTTCCCGAGGAACGTAAGCTGGGACAGCGTTTCTACATTGATTTGGAATTGGAGCTTGATCTGCGTGAGGCGGGCGAGCAGGATGCATTGGACAAAACGGTAAATTACGCTGAGGTGCATTACACCGTTAAAGATATTGTAGAAAAGGAATCTTACCAATTGATTGAAGCTTTGGGCGAACGTATTGCATCTTCTCTACTGGACACTTATACTAGTGTAAATGCACTGACTGTCAAAGTCACAAAGCCGCATCCGCCGTTTGATATTCATTTTGAGGGCGTGACGGTTGAGCTTTATCGCGCAAGAAAGTAGGAACGTACATGAACGCACATTCGACCTCTGAGGCATCAGAGGCTTATATTGCTTTAGGGGCTAATTTGGGGGAGCGCGAGCATACCCTGTATGAAGCCATCACGGCGCTGGACGAACATCCGGGTATACGGGTGCTGCGCTGCTCCAGCTTGTACGAGACAGAACCTGTCGGGTATCTGGATCAGCCTTCTTTTTTGAATATGACGGCAGCCGTAGCTACAACACTTGCTCCCGAGGAGCTTCTGGCTTTTATGCTGGAGGTGGAAAGTCGTCTGGGTAGAGTAAGGCATATTCCTAACGGTCCGCGTACGATTGATCTGGACTTGTTATGGATGGAAGCCGCACAGCTGGTTACACCGGATTTGGAACTTCCTCATCCCCGCATGTTGGAGCGTGCTTTTGTGCTTGTGCCATTGGCTGACATCGTTCCGAACCAAGATCCATCCGGTCTGTACAGTATCGTGCATACTGCATTGAATTCATTGGATGGAAAGGATGGCATACAACTTTGGAAAACATGCAGCTGGCGCAACGGCTCCGCGCCTTCCGAAAGCTTAAAGGATTGACACAGCAGGAGTTGGCTAAACGAACCGGCATATCCTTGGCCGTATTGGGTGCTGTGGAGCGAGGCAATCGTTCGTTGGAGCCTGACATGTTGAGCATTATTGCCCAAACGCTAGAAATTGAAGTCCGGGAACTGACGGAATAACGATAAGTGTACGATATATATAGAAGGCATAAAGGAGTGAACAGATATGTTGAAAATCGGCGGTATTGAAATGAAAAACCAGGTTGTGCTGGCTCCGATGGCGGGCGTGTGCAACCCTGCCTTTCGCCTGATTGCCAAGGAATTCGGCACAGGTCTGGTATGTGCGGAAATGGTTAGTGATAAGGCGATTATTCACGGGAATAAACGTACGCGTGAGATGCTGTTTGTGGATGAGCGTGAGAAGCCGCTTAGCCTGCAAATTTTCGGGGGAGACCGTGAGTCCTTGGTGGAGGCAGCGAAGGTCGTAGATCAGGAGACGAACGCGGATATTATTGACATTAATATGGGCTGCCCGGTTCCCAAGGTGACCAAATGTGATGCAGGTGCCCGTTGGCTGCTTGATCCAAATAAGATTTATGAAATGGTATCTGCTGTCGTGGAGTCCGTAAGCAAGCCGGTGACGGTGAAAATGCGCATCGGTTGGGATAGCGAGCATATTTATGCCGTAGAGAACGCCCGCGCCGTAGAACGGGCTGGAGGTCAGGCCGTTAGCGTGCATGGCCGCACACGGGAACAGCTGTATACGGGGCATGCGAACTGGGATATTATAAAAGAGGTTAAAGAAGCAGTTTCCATCCCTGTAATTGGGAATGGTGACGTGGCATCACCGGAAGATGCCCGCCGCATGCTGGATCTGACCAATTGTGATGGCGTGATGATCGGACGCGGCGCTCTGGGGAACCCGTGGATGCTGTACCGTACGATTGAATATTTGCAAACAGGTAAGCTTTTGCCTGATCCATCACCGGAAGAAAAAATCCGTATTGCTATTCTGCACATGGATCGTCTGGTGTCACTGAAAGGTGAAGCCGTGGCCGTCCGCGAAATGCGCAAGCATCTGGCGTGGTACCTTAAAGGACTAAAAGGCTCTGCGCGCATTAAGGACGTCATTATGGAAGAAACCAAACGTGATGATATGGTGCGTATTTTGGATCAATTTGTATCTCAATTGCACATGGTAGAAAACGATGAGCCTTCTACAGGCGCTGCTTCTCCTGCCGCTGTTGCGCAATAATGAAGTCGTTGCTCCCTTTGTGAACGATTGACTTTTCCAATTGCTTGCCCTATAATCGTTCAGTATAAAATCTTGATGTATGCTACTAATCGTATGCAGCTTTTAAGACAACGGCAGGAAATGTTCTCATTCCCTCAGAGTGGCATATGATGTTTTGAAAGCGTGCATTCCGATGCACTTTTAAACTTTTCCCATGACAGGAGAATCGGTTAAGATGAGCGATAAAGAAGTCATTCTGACACAGGAAGGCCTTAGAAAGCTCGAAGATGAGCTTGAGAACTTAAAGTCTGTCAAACGCCGCGAAGTGGCGGAACGGATTAAGGTAGCCATCGGATACGGGGATATCAGTGAGAACTCCGAGTATGAGGATGCAAAGAACGAGCAGGCTTTTATTGAAGGCCGTATCATTACACTGGAAAAAATGCTACGCAATGCCCGCATTATCAATAGTGATGAAATTGACACCGATGTTGTGGGAGTAGGCGCAACTGTAACCGTTGAAGATTTGGAATTTGGAGATATAACAGAATATGCGATCGTCGGTTCCGCTGAATCGGACCCGCTTCAGAACAAAATTTCCAATGAAAGTCCGGTTGGCAAGGCAATTCTTGGCAAGAAAAAAGGAACTGTTGTGGATGTAACCGTTCCAGCAGGTGTTATTCAATATAAAATTGTGGATATCAAGAAATAAGAAACGGACCTTGGAATTAAATGCAAAAGCTTCCACAAGGAAGCTTTTTTTCTCTACACCCGGACGGACCCCGGCCCGTTTACTCATAATGAAGGAGCTGATTTAGCACCATGTCGGATGAAACTACAAATCAGGAATCACAGGAAAATCGCGAGGAATTAAGTGAATTGTTGCAAATTCGCCGCGCCAAATTGGACGAGCTTCGCTCATTGGGCATTGATCCCTTTGGACGTAAATACATACGCACGGCTGAAGCGGGCGTACTGCTAAGCAAGTATGACAGTCTGACCAAGGAAGAGCTGGAAGAAAAGAATCTTGAAGTTAGCATTGCAGGCCGTATCATGGCTAAACGGGTGATGGGTAAGGCCAGCTTTGCTCATATACAGGATCTTAGCGGACGTATTCAAATTTATGTTCGTCAGGACAGTGTACCGGAAGAGCAGTATAAAGCATTCAGTATTTTGGATCTGGGCGATATTGTCGGCATTAAGGGTGTGCTGTTCAAAACCAAAACGGGAGAAACTACGATTAAGGCGCTGGATATTGTGGTCTTGTCCAAGTCCCTGTATCCATTACCGGAAAAATATCATGGTCTGAAGGATGTTGAGCTGCGCTACCGTCAGCGTTATGTTGATCTGGTTATGAACCCGGAAGTGCAAAAAACATTTATTACGCGGTCTCGCATTATTCAATCCATGCGCCGTTATTTGGACTCGCTCGGTTATTTGGAAGTTGAGACTCCCACGTTGCATTCCATTGCTGGCGGGGCAGCGGCGAAGCCGTTTATTACGCACCATAATGCATTGGACATGCAGCTTTATATGCGTATTGCCATTGAGCTTCATCTGAAACGACTGATTGTCGGCGGAATGGAGAAAGTATATGAGATCGGACGCGTATACCGTAATGAAGGTGTTTCCACACGCCACAACCCCGAGTTTACAATGATTGAGCTGTATGAAGCGTATGCCGACTACAAGGATATCATGCAGTTAACGGAAAACATGGTCGCTCATATTGCGCAGGAAGTGCTTGGCACACAACGCATTCAGTATCAAGGTCATGAAGTGGATTTGACACCGCAATGGCGCAGAGTGTCGATGGTGGATGCTGTTAAAGAAGTAACAGGCGTGGATTTTGGAGCACATCTGAGTAATGAAGAAGCTCATCGCCTTGCGAAGGAGCATAATGTAAAGGTAGAGCCGCATATGACCTTTGGCCATATCCTGAACGCTTTCTTTGAAGAATTCGTAGAAGAAACGCTCATTCAGCCGACCTTTATTACAGGTCATCCGGTTGAAATCTCGCCGCTGGCGAAGAGAAATGAGCAAGATCCGCGCTTTACGGATCGTTTTGAGCTGTTCGTGGTAGCTCGTGAGCATGCAAATGCATTCACCGAGCTGAATGACCCGATTGACCAACGCCAGCGTTTTGAAGCACAATTGCTGGAACGTGAGCATGGCAATGATGAGGCTCATGAAATGGATGATGATTTTATCCGTGCATTGGAATATGGTATGCCGCCGACAGGCGGGCTGGGTATCGGCATTGACCGTTTGGTTATGTTGCTGACAGATGCGCCGTCCATTCGCGACGTGCTGCTTTTCCCGCATATGCGTAACGTACAGTAGAATAACATAACATTATGAATATAGAGGATCAGCCGGGCTTCTTTCCCGTGTCTTGTTCCTCTTTTTCATAAGAATGGATGGAGAGAGTATTTCTAATGAAACGCAGCGTCAAGCTTGCCCGGTTTGCATCGCCTCCTTTTATATTGGTCATCGGATATTTGCTGATTATTGCATTAGGCACTTTGCTGCTGATGCTTCCTATTTCCAATCATAGTGGACATGCTCCGCATTGGATTGATTCGTTGTTTACGTCTGTTTCGGCTGCTTGTGTTACCGGATTGGTCGTGGTGGACGTGAATTCAACCTATACGATGTTTGGAGAAACCGTCATTATGGTGCTGATGCAGTTGGGCGGGTTGGGTTTTATGACCTTGGCGACCTTGTTTGCATTGTTGCTGGGGCGACGATTGTCGCTGAAGGACCGACTGCTGCTGAAGGAAGCGATTAATGCCGACAGCATGGAAGGAATTGTGCGCATTATTCGCAAGGTGCTGATCTTCTCTTTTACCATTGAGGCGATAGCTGCCATAGTCATGGCTTTGCGGTGGATGAGGGAGATGCCTGTCGGACAAGCGATATACTACGGAATATTCCACTCGGTATCTCTTTTTAATAACGGGGGCTTTGATTTGTTTGGGAGCAGCTTCCAACAGTATGCTGGAGATTTTGTATTCAATATGATTGCATCTGTGCTTGTCATTTCAGGGGGATTGGGTTTCCTTGTACTGAGTGATCTGTTCGATTTTCGCCGCACCCGGAGACTGAGTCTTCATTCCAAAATGGTGCTAAGTGTGTCGGGTGCGCTTATTGTGATCGGAGCACTTGTTATATTCATTTTTGAGTTTACCAATGCTCGTACCCTGGGCTCGTTGAATTGGGAGGGGAAATTGTACGCTTCTGTTTTTCAATCCGTATCTACACGATCCTCGGGAACAAGCACAGTAGATATCAGTGGCTTGAGGCAGGCCAGTCAGTTCTTTATCATGCTGCTGATGATTATCGGAGCTTCGCCGGGCTCTACCGGGGGCGGAATCAAAACAACCACATTCCTGCTGATGATTGGTGCATTGTTGGCCGTCATGCGAGGTCAGAAGGAAATTGTGTTCTTCCGCCATAGGGTTCCCAACGATATCATGATGCGGGCGCTGACCATTATTATACTGGCGCTTTTTATATTCTCGATTGTCGTTATGCTGCTCTTAATGACAGAGGATGCACCTTTTCTCTCCCTCGCATTTGAGGCGGCTTCCGCCATCGGAACGGTAGGGTTGTCCGTAGGAGTGACGCCGGGATTGTCTGACGCAGGCAAGCTGATCATTTGTGTGACCATGTTCATTGGTCGAATTGGTCCTCTTACGATTGCTTATGCTCTTCGTCCACGTTCGACCAAGACGCTGTACCGTCGTCCCGAAGGGCATATCGTAATTGGATAGCTTAATAGCAAGAAAAGATGCATCCGTGCTGATTGGCACGGGTGCATCTTTTTTTTCATTAACATCATCTAATGTGCAGCATATCATGAAAAGTGTCCTACTTGAATAAGCGACAGCAACCGCCTAAACAGATAACTTTTTGCAGAAAAAAGTCTATTTACTTCCTTTTATGTAATTTTAGACAGAATACTAGGAATTTTATGTATGATATTGTATGATAATGGGCGGGAAAGGGGGGTAGCTGAGGTAATTACTAAACTCTAAGCTGAAAGGAATCATTCATTATGTATTTGTTTATTATTTTTGCTGAAGTTCTGTTCTGGGTTTTTGTTGTTTTAGGGTTGATCACAAGATATATGTTTGGCAAAAAGAAATTAGGCGGCCTTCTTTTACTGTGCACTCCAGTCATTGATATCCTGCTGCTGATTGCGGTGTTCATTACGGTGAGCAGCGGGATGGAGATTACGACCGCTACTGGCTTGGCGGCCTGCTATCTCGGTATCACGGTGGCATTTGGTCATAGGATGATTAAATGGGCGGATGTGCGGTTCTCTTATTGGTTCGGCAAGGGACCGAAGCCTAAACCTAAATATGGTGCCGTGCATGCCAAAGAGGAACGGACGGTTTGGCTGCTTCACCTCTTGGGCTGGGCTATTGGCAACGCTCTGTTGCTCGCGATCATTGTGTATGTAGGTGATCCACAGCGTACGGCTGCCTTG
The DNA here is from genome assembly GCF_002240415.1 of Paenibacillus kribbensis. Classification (NCBI taxonomy): domain Bacteria; kingdom Bacillati; phylum Bacillota; class Bacilli; order Caryophanales; family Paenibacillaceae; genus Paenibacillus; species Paenibacillus kribbensis. The sequence goes on along the minus strand of NZ_CP020028.1, from coordinate 5,576,863 downwards.
GATGGCCTTATGAGAACATGGGCAGTTGTTCTGGCAATCGACTTTATTGTTTCCTTTAGCTATACTTTTGCTCCTAGGAAAAATAAGAGATAGCCTAAAGAGAGAACAGGTTTCATTCTTGATGAAATAAGGGACAATCACTCAGGATGTTCAAATCGGGAGGAACGTTGAGGGTGAAAAATGAAGTTGTCACTTCCGTTAGTTGGTAGACCTGCTGCTATTGCAGATATATAGAATATGCAGATTATATATTGGACCCGCTTTGACAGTCACCTTATGTATACTTCCATTTTTTTACTCCTATCGATTCCTTCCGATTTGAACACAGACAAAATAGAATCAGCACGGTTATGACTACGGTCACCTTTGCGCGAATTACATAGGGTCCAAGCGCATGTTTTTGCTAGTTGGCAGGACAAGCTATCGGATAAAAGGCGCTTGAATCCCCGAAAGAAAGGGGTTCGTGATTACAGTCGAACTCATTCGAAAAATAGCATTTTTTAATCTTCATGAAGTTTCAATGAATCCTTGTATTTGACAAAAATGGCGGTTGTTTAACTTTGGCAACTAACATGATAATAATGCCAGAAAACATTACATATGTCTATGAATGTAGACATAAAAAACAAATATCTTATTTGTTGAAAAATGTAAAAAAAGAAAGGTGGTTTATGTGGCAGTACTGCTGAGCGGTAAGAACATTTTGATTATGGGCGTGGCTAATAACAGGAGTATTGCCTGGGGGGCAGCCCAATCTTTAGCGGCTGAAGGGGCAAAGCTCATTTTCACCTACGAAAATGAGAGAGTTGCAGATCGGGTGCTAAAGCTCGTTGAAACGATTCCGGGGTCCATGGTCTGTCCCTGCAATGTACAGAGCGATGAAGAGCTTGATGCTCTGGCGGATTTTCTAAAGGAGAAGGTTGGCGTCCTGCATGGTTATTTTCATAGTGTTGCCTATGCTAAGGCTGAGGACTTGGATGGCCTGTTCGTCGACACCTCTCGTGAGGGATTCTCCATTGCCCAGGATATCAGCGCCTACTCTCTGGCTGCGGTTTCCAGGCGGATTTACCCGCTGATGACGGAGGGTGGGAGTATTGTCACCATGACGTATATTGGCGCAGAACGAGCGATCCAAAATTACAATGTTATGGGTGTGGCAAAGGCTTCACTGGAAGCCAGCATGCGCTATTTGTCGAACGATTTGGGGACTTACGGCATTCGTGTAAATGCGATTTCGGCTGGCCCCATACGGACCTTGGCCGCCTATGGTATTAAGGATTTTAGCACGATGCTCAAGCATATTGAAGAGATTACGCCTTTACGCAAGACGGTCGATACGTCTGAAGTCGGAGATACCGCGTTGTTCTTATTTTCCCATTTATCAAGAGGCATTACGGGTGAAGTTATTCATGTGGATGCCGGTTACCATATTACGGGGATGTAAGGAGGGAACGCTGTGCTTGTTACGCATACGGATTGCCGTATCATATCACCTGAAGGAATTATGACCAAGGAGCGCCTGGAGCGGGATGTTGCGATCTTCTCCCGAATGCTGGCTCTCAGAGGAATTCCGGAAGATGGCAGAGTGATACTGAAAGCGGCCAATTCCTACTGGTTTGTTGTGTCTCTGTTCTCCTTGTGCAACATTGCTGTTTCGGTGACTGTAGTGGACGAGCAGACTGTACTTGATGAAATAGCTCAAATTTACGACGAAGCAGGTGCCTGCTGCATCCTGACCGATTGCGATCCAGGACTTTCTCATGCATCTGTTATTCTGATTCAGGATCTAATCCAAGAAAAAGCAGTACACCCACATTGGGTTGGAGAACCGGAGATCCATGGCATCGACTTTAACAAGTGGTGCGAGAGATCGGATGCCCTCATTTTGTATTCTTCAGGTACGACGGGAAAACCCAAGGGAATCGTGAAAGCTGGATCAGCCTTCATGGACAATATCCGGCATTCCATACACGCCATGAACTACCTGCCGTCTGACCATATGCTCCCTGTTGTACCGTTTTCTCACTTCTATGGTATTTCACTTATTTTCTCCTGGTGGTTAACCTCATGTTCTCTCATCATCTGTAATCATAAAAACCTCTGGAGCGTCATTGCAAGTATTACGAAAGACCGGGCGACGGTCGTAGACGCTAACCCCTCTGCTTTTTACACCTTGTTGCGTATGCTAAACCGAAAACCCGAACAACTGGAAATGGTCAAGGAATCTCCAGTGCGCATGTGGTGCGTAGGCGGTTCCCCACTTACCCAAGACCTCGAAGAGAAATTTAACAACATATTTGGACAACCCCTGCTGAATGGTTACGGCCTTTCTGAATTAGGCAACGTTACACTAGGGACGCTGGAATGTCCGAAGGGTTGCGGCAAACCGTTGCCTGGTGTGAACCTGAAAATACTGGATACTGCTGGCAACCAGCAGGCGGACGGCAATGTAGGCGAAGTGTGGATACACAGTGCCGGATGCATGGAAGGTTACCTGAATCGTCCAGACCTGACGAAGTCTGTTCTACAAGACGGCTGGTTCAAGACGGGCGATCTGGGCTATCTGGATGACGAAATGCTGTATGTCATTGGCCGCAACGGTAAGACGGTCAACCGGATGGGCTATATGGTATCTCCAGTCTATATCGAGGACCGGATGGGTTCGCTAGGTTACCGATCCTGCGTGATCACCTTGGAAGACGAGGCTAAAGGAACGCTGCTTATTGCATTCATCGAAGGCGAATCCCCACAGTCCTTGTCTATACTCCGCAAAGAGATGAATCGGGTACTTCCTTCATACATGTTTCCCGATCTTTTGCTTCCGCTCGCCCATTTTCCTTTAAATCGCAATGGAAAAGTAGATCGGCTGGAGATGGAGCGCGTTGCCCTGCAGAAAGCTGCTACTCGCAAAGGGTAAGTGTTGAAAGCTGAGACCCTGTCTGGTTTATAAAGTGTAGTCTTTCGGAAAGACAAGATATTTACCACAAACCGATGAAGGAAAGGGAGAATTCACTATGAGTATGAATTCGGAACTGGCAAAAAACACGTTATTTTTGGAAAGGCATGAATCTATTCTGAAATGCCTCAATTATTTGATTGAAAATCGGCAGGAAGTGATGGATATTCTCACGCAATTTTCATCCTATCGGGCCGCCAATGCAGAAATGGATTCCACGATCTCCACACTTCACGGCGCTTTGCAAGAAGTGCAAACCTATCAGCCAGACTGGCAACGATCTATGGCTGTATTCATGCCTTCTAACGTCATTTTATACTCCTATGCATTATACCTTTTGATTCCGTCCCTCTACGTTGAGAATATAGACTTTCGCCCTTCCTCTCATGTAAACGAGTATGTTAGCTTACTGCATGAAAAGCTCCAGGCTGTACACGGATTACCCATCTATATTCGTAAAGTCAGCCAGAAGGTGTTCATGGAAAATTCCGTGATGCCCGCTGATGTTGTAGTGTTTACGGGGAGCTATACCAACGCGGAGAAGATTAAAAAACAAATCCGTAAAGAGCAGCTCTACATTTTCTACGGACAAGGAATCAATCCTTTCATCATCGGACCCGATGCCGATCTGGAATTAGCGGTTACGGACGTAATTCGAATGAGATTGTACAACTCTGGACAGGATTGCCTGGGACCTGACATCATTCTGGTGCATCAGGATGTGAGGGAGAGCTTTAAAGATTTGCTGATTAAGCGGCTTGACCAACTCGTGTTTGGAGGAAACAATGATCCGAACGCAAACTATTCGCCTATTTTTTATAAAGATACGCTGTATTCGGTATCTGAATATTTTAATACAAACGATAAGTTTATTATTTACGGTGGCGGCATTGATTTCCGTACGAAAAAGATGGAGCCAACGGTTGTATATAGCGAATTGGATGAGGATTTGGAAATTATCGAGTATTTTTCACCAGTCTTCAACGTGGTTATCTATCGTGACGACGAGCAGCTGACCAAGCGTATTTCCTCCAGTTATTTTAGCGAACGTGCAATGGGCTGCAGTCTGTACGGGTCTGAGCACTTGGCGGACGTTCTTCGAAAGAAACACACATTGACCATTAATCAGACACTTGAGGATGTGGATCAGGGAAATAAACCCTTTGGTGGCTATGGCACGATGTCGAACTATATTTATCACGATTACAAGCTTGTTTCGAAGCCGATTTTGATTTCTGAAATCGTCGCAGAATACTTGTCGGAAAAGAGGAGTCTGGTATGACTGTAAGCTTATCCCCCTGGGATGCCATCATTGGCTACTTAAAATCGGCTGGGGTCCGGCATCTCTTTGGATTACCAAGTGATGATCTCCAAATCATATCGTCACTCCCCTCGTCTGGTATGGATTTTATTCTATGCAAAGACCAGCGCAATGCTGTGTTTATGGCAGCAGGCTATGCGCTCACAACTAACCAGATGTCCGTCTGTGTTGTGGGTAAAGGGCCAGCACTCAGCAATACACTCACGGGGCTGTTGGAAGCGAAGAACCTTGGTGCTCCGCTTCTACTTTTGGCACTTGGCACCGGAGGAGACAAGCTGGGAACCCGTTCCTTTCAGGAAGCGGACCAAATCTCACTCGTAAAGCCGCTCGTAAAATGGGCTTATCGTGTTGAGCATGTGGATCGGCTGGTATGGGCGATGGAGCGGGCGGCTTTTTTGGCCATCAATGGAGCCCCAGGTCCGGTCTACATTGAACTGCCCGAAAACCTGATGGATCAGTCTGTGCCGATTGGATTTCAGCCAGCCCCGCCCGAAAGACTTTCATGCTCTCCGTCTCTACGGGAGCTGGATGCAGCATGGGGAATCATAGAGACGGCCCGCAAGCCTCTTATTCTAGTTGGAGGCGGAATGAAGTCAGGGAACAGCGATGTAATAGAGCGGTTCGCTAATCAGCATGGAGCGGCCTTGTTCGCAACCGCCTCGGGACGGAGCGCAGTTGATGAAGAGCATGAACTTTTCTGTGGTGTTGCCGGGCTCTACACGGATATCAGCTTGAGACGAATCTGGGAGGAATCCGATGTCGTGATCACGCTGGGCAGCCGTCTGGAAGAAACAGCTACGTTCGAGTGGGATATTTTGCTGCAGGATACACCTTTAATTCAGGTCAATGTCGAGCTGGAGGATTTTGCACATGAATACAAGGGTGTCAAGGTGCTGGGAGATGGATATGCCGCAGTGGAGCAATGGCATGATCGGCTAGGGCAGAAGCCTGATGGAGAATGGCTTGAAATGATCAAGAGCTGTAAAGAGAAGGCTTTTTCTCAACGGGCCGTTTATCTGGAAAAGTTGAAAAAGACTCCTGGAATTCACGTGCCGGAGCTGTTGGAAATGATTCAGACAGAGCTGCCTGAGAATCTGGTGCTTCTTCAAGAGAATGGATTGCAGGATATGTGGTCCTACTTTTATCCGTATTTTCGTTTTGCCGCAGGTTCTCTTTCGATTGTTCCCAGTGATCAAACGAGCCTTGGATTCGGTGCGGCCGCTGCTTTGGGAGCAAGTGTGGCAACTGAATGTCCAGTAGTAGCACTTGTCGGTGATGGTGCGTTCAATCTCTTTTCCCCGGATTTTATTACGGCGGTACAGTACCGGATACCGGTAATCTATCTCGTGCTGAATAATGGCGGCTACGGCTGGTTGCAAAATCAAATGAATTACAAGCACCTCTCAGGGCAGTCCTTCCCATTTGTCTCTGAGACCGCCAAGACAGGAATGCAAATTCCACAGTATGAGTTCGTCGAAAGCCTTGTGATCCGGAGCAAGGAGGAGGCCCGGGGACAGCTTCAGCTTGCTTGGGAAAAGTATCAGGAGAACAAGCTTGTGGTCGTCGAGGTATATGCTGACCTTGCAGATGTGCATGAGAAAATCAGTCATGTATATGGCGACTTTCCTCTTTACGAGCAACAGGCTTCCAAGAATTAATTTCAGTGAAGGACGTGGGTACAGTGAGAAGACGTGTTGTAGTAACAGGACAGGGAGTCGTAACGCCGGTCGGGCATAATCTTACCGATTTTTGGAATTCACTGTTGGAAGGAAAGAGTGGAATTGGACCTGTCACTGTATTTGATACAACCAATATACCGACAAAAATTGGCGCACAGGTTATGGGTTTTGATCCGTTGCAGTATATGAGCAAGAAGGAAGCGCAAAAAGTCGCACAGTTCACTCAATTTGCCTTGGCGGCTGCCCGGCAGGCAGTCGAGCAATCCAAATTAGTGATTGATGAGCGGAATGCAAGACGTGTGGGGGTAATTGTCGGATCTGGAGCAGGCGGCCTCGACGTAGTAGAGGAGAACTACAGGAAGCTAACCGAGCTTGGTCCCAAAAGGGTTTCTCCATATTTTGTTTCCTCCATGATGATTAATTCTGCGCCGGGCGAAATCTCCATTGCGATCGGAGCCAAGGGACCTTCGTTTGCTGTGGTCACAGCTTGTGCTACCGGAAGTAATGCCATCGGTGAAGCATTGCGCACGATCCAGTATGGCACGGCTGATGTGGTGGTCGCCGGAGGGGCAGAAGCGAATTTTAGTCAGCTCGATTTGGCCTCCTTTGCGAATATTCATGCGCTCTCCAGACGAAATGAAGAGCCGCAGAAGGCCAGCCGCCCGTTCGATGTGGACCGCGATGGATTCGTCATCGGCGGAGGAGCAGGAGTCTTGGTGCTGGAGGAACTGGGACATGCATTGAACCGGGGAGCTACCATTTTGGCCGAAGTTGTGGGTTACGGCTGCACAACCGATGCCTATCATATCACAGCTCCTGATCCCTCGGGCTCCGGTCCGGCAGAAGCGATTAACATCGCCCTGCAGGATGGTGGCTTGACACCACAGGACATCGACTATGTGAATGCTCATGGTACGAGTACGCCATTCAACGACCGTATGGAGATCAATGCGATTCAGCGCGTATTCGGAGAGCATGCCCCCCGTCTGGCGATATCATCTATCAAATCGATGACAGGCCATTTAATGGGCGGTGCAGGGGCAGTTGAATTAATCGCGACTGTACAGAGTTTGATCCACAACAAGGTACCACCGACACTCAATTGCGACAATCCTGAAGCCCCTGAGCTGAATTTTGTGCCGCACGTATACCAGGAACGCGAAGTCCGTGCAGCGATTAGTAATTCGTTCGGCTTCGGCGGTCATAACGTTTGTCTGGCTGTACGCAAATGGCAGGAGGAATAACATCGTGAACGTTGATGACATACGTATTCTTGATGTGCTTCCTCACCGCTATCCGTTCATTATGATCGATAAGGTAACGGGTTTTGAGCATTCAAAATGGGCCAGAGGATACAAGAATGTAACCTGGAACGATTGGTTTATTTCCGAAGCGAATCCGTTTATGCCCCATATGATGGTCGTTGAAGCATTGGCTCAGTTAGGCGGCTTTGCGACTATGGACGAAACGGGCATCTCCTATTTGAGTTCATTGAATCAGGTCGAGATGCATGAACGGGCTCAGCCTGGAGATCGGCTGGATCTTTATTTTGAAGTAACGAAGAGGAAAAGAGGTTTTCTCATCGGCAAAGGTTTGGCTACTGTAGGAGATCGGATTATTGTCAAGGCGGAAGAAATCGTATCGTTTACTCCGAAACAAGTATAACGTGAACCTGCATTAAGGAAATAGGGTCATCGCAATCACAAGAAGGGAAGAGGAATAGGTTATGAATAACAACGTACAGCGATTTTTTCCTTTAACGAATGCACAACAGCGGATTTGGTACACTGAGCTGCTTTACCCGAATACGTCCGTATCACTGCTCCTCGGGACAGTAAAGTTTAAAGGGAAAATGAACATAGATGCCTTAAAGCGCTCCATCAATATGGTCATTAAGCAATACGATGCTTTTCGCATTCGCATCATGGCCGAGAACGGCATTCCCCGGCAATACGTGGTTCCTTTTGAGGACAAGGAGTTCACTTGCCTGGATGCAGCGGATTTCAAAAGTATAGATGAATTGAAAGCCTGGTTGGAGCGTCATAACCAAACGCCTCTTGAACTGCTCAACAATGAGCTTTTTCAATTTTTGTTTATTAGAATCAGCGATGACGAGTATTGGCTGAGTGTTAAAACGCATCACATTATTTCCGACGGCATTTCCATGGTTCTTTTCGGAAACCAGTTAACGGAATATTACATTGATATCATTCGGGGAATAGAACCCCAACTGGGCGAAGAATATTCTTATATCGAATATATCCAAACGGAAGAAGCCTATGTACAGTCCGAGCGGTTTGCAAAGGACAAGGAGTTCTGGAACGATAAATTTGCCGGGCTGCCCGACGTGACCGGATTGAAACCGTATGATCCGTTGCTGTTGAGTACGGCTGCCCAAAGAGCGCATTTTACAGTAGACGGCGGTTTGTACAAGGTAATAAAACAATTTTGCCAAGATCATAAAGTCAGCTTGTTTCAATTTTTTATGGCGGCAATGTACATTTATATGCACAAAGCGACCGGCGAGCAGGATATTGCAATCGGCACCTCGTTTGCCAACCGTTCGACCAAGAAAGAAAAAAATACGGTGGGCATGTTCGTCAGCACAATAGCAGCCAGGTCTTTTGTTGACTCTGACGCTGATTTGATGAGCTTTTTGCTGAGCGTAGCCAAAGATCAAACCACGATTTTACGGCATCAAAAGTATCCATATAATCAATTGATTCAGGATTTAAGGGAAACCAACCGCAGCAAGGATATCCAGCGGCTGTTCGGCATTTCGATGGAATATCGTCCGGTAAGCTGGGTGGATTTGGATGACGTTCGCGTTCATACGGATTATGATTTTGGCGGCGATGAAGTCAATGATTTGGTGCTTCATATTGCTGAGTTGCTGGATGAAGATCAATTGGTGCTGCATGTCGATTACCGTTCCCGCCTGTTCGATGCAGGTGAGATCGCGAGAATTATTCGACATCTCCTTGTAATAACGGAACATATAGCCGAAAATCCCGAACAAAAAATATCGGAGATATCTCTGATCAATGAACAGGAAAAAAATGAGATTTTGGCCGTGTTCAATGATACAAAGGCTGACTATCCGAAGGATAAAACGATCCATCAGATGTTCGAGGAGCAAGCGGAGCGAACACCGGAGCAGACGGCGGTTGTGTTCGGGGAAAGCCGCTTAACGTATCGCGAGTTGAACGAGCGGGCGAACCGGCTGGCGCGCACCTTGCGGGCCGAAGGCGTACAGGGTGATCAACTGGTCGGGTTGATGGCCGAGCGTTCGCTGGACATGATGGTGGGCATTTTCGCCATATTAAAAGCTGGAGGAGCCTACGTACCGATTGATCCAGACTACCCGGAAGAGCGCATCCGTTACATGCTGGAGGATTCGGGGGCGAAGCTGCTCCTGCTGCCAAGCCATTTGCAGGATCACGTCCACTTTGCGGGCAGGGTCATGCTGCTGGACGATCCGGTCATTTACAGCGAGGACGGCGCGAATTTGGAGAGCATCAACGCATCGGCCGATCTTGCTTACGTGATCTATACGTCGGGAACGACGGGCAAGCCGAAAGGCGTCATGATCGAGCATCGGTCGGTGATCAACCGCTTAATCTGGATGCAGGATGCGTATCCGCTGGATGCGGGAGATATGATACTGCAAAAAACAGCGATCACGTTCGACGTTTCTGTATGGGAGCTGTTTTGGTGGTCGTTTGTGGGAGCGAGCATGTGTCTGCTTCCGGTCGGCGGGGAGAAAGACCCGGAAGTGATTGTGGAGACGATCGCTGCACAAAAGGTCAGCACGATGCATTTCGTACCGGCGATGCTAAACGCCTTCCTGGAGCACATCGAGCGTCAAGGAGAGCGAGCGCAAAGCAAGCTGGCTTCGCTGAAGCAAGTATTTGCAAGCGGGGAAGCATTAACACCGAATACGGCGGTGCGGTTCCAGCAATACGTCGCGCCAGTCAGCCAGGCGAAACTGGTGAATTTGTATGGACCGACGGAAGCAACGGTGGACGTGTCGTACTTTAACTTGCAAGCGGACGAAACGTACCGGACGGTTCCGATCGGTAAGCCGATCTCGAATATACGGCTGTATATCGTTAGCGAAAGCGGAAAGCTGCAGCCGATCGGCATGCCGGGCGAGCTGTGCATCGCGGGAGACGGGGTCGCGCGAGGGTATCTCAACCGACCTGAGTTGACGGCGGAGAAATTCGTGGACAACCCGTTCGTACCGGGCGAGCGGATGTACCGAACAGGAGACCTGGCCCGCTGGCAGGCGGACGGGAATATCGAATATTTGGGACGGATCGACCATCAGGTGAAAATACGCGGCTACCGGATTGAACTCGGAGAAGTGGAAACACAGCTGTTGAAAGTGGAGGCTGTGCAGGAGACGGTCGTCGTAGCGCGGGAAGACGAAAGCGGTCAGAAGCAGATGTGCGCGTACTTTACGGCGAATGCAGAGCTGACGGCAAGCGAGCTCCGTGGAGCACTGGCACAGGAGCTTCCGAGTTATATGATCCCATCGTACTTCGTACAGCTTGAGCATATGCCGCTGAGCCCGAATGGCAAAATTGATCGCAAGGCGCTGCCTGCGCCGGAAGGACATATGAATACCGGACAAGAGTATGTAGCGCCCAGAAGCGAGCGGGAAGCGCAGCTTGCGCGAATATGGCAGGAAGTGCTGGGACTGCAAACCGTCGGGATCAAGGACAACTTCTTTGAGATCGGAGGGCATTCCTTGCGGGCCACAATCGTAACGGCCCGGATTCAAAAAGAAATGAATGTCGGCATATCCCTGCGGGAAGTGTTTCAAGCGCCGACCATTGAGCAAATGGCACAGTTGCTGGATGGAAGGGAGCATGTTGACTATGCATCCATACCAAGTGTCGAGGGACAAGCGTATTATCCTGTCTCTTCGGCTCAAAAGCGGCTGTACTTGCTGAGCCAGCTCGAAGGTGGGGAAACCAGCTATAACATGCCGGGCGTGCTAATGGTGGAAGGGAGTCTGGATCGCTCGCGAGTAGAAGAGGCGTTCCGTCAATTGATCCGTCGGCACGAGACGCTGAGAACGAGCTTTGACGTGGTGAACGGTGAACCGGTGCAGCGCGTGCAGCCGGAGGTTCCCTTTGCGGTAGAGTACATTCAAGCCAAGGAGGAGGAAGCGCCAGCTCACATTCGCCGTTTTGTACGGGCATTCGATCTTCGGCAGGCGCCACTTCTGCGAGTGGGATTGATCGAACTGGAGGCGGAGCGTCATCTTTTGTTGTTCGATATGCATCATATCGTTTCCGACGGCGCGTCCATCAACATTTTGGTTGAAGAATTCAACCGGTTTTATGAAGGGGAAGAACTGCCGAAGCTGCGGATTCAATACAAGGACTATGCGGCTTGGCAGCTGGCTGAAGCTCGATCCGAACGGCTGAGCAAGCAGGCAGCATACTGGCTGGATGTCTATCGCGACGAGCTGCCCGTGCTCGAATTGCCGACCGATTATGCTAGACCGCCCGTACAGAGCTTCGCGGGAAGCTCGATTGAATTTGTCGTTAATCAGCGACAAACCCATGCTTTACAGCAGCTTGCCGCCGAAACCGGTTCCACCTTGTTTATGGTGCTGCTCTCCGCTTACACTGCATTGCTTCACAAATATACAAGGCAGGAAGACATTATCGTGGGAACCCCGATCGCCGGCAGACCGCACGCTGATCTGGAGGGCATGATCGGAATGTTTGTTAATACGCTCGCGCTCCGAAACTTTCCGGCTGCAGACAAGACTTTCTATCAGTATGTGCTGGAAGTCAAGGAATCGGCGTTAAAAGCGTATGAAAATCAGGATTTTCCGTTCGAAGAACTGGTCGAAAAGCTTGATCTCAGACGAGATTTAAGCCGCAATCCGATATTTGACACCTTATTTGTATTGCAAAACACAGAACAAAGGGATCAGGAAATCGACGGATTGCAGTTTAAACCTTATGCTCACCCTCATCAGACGGCAAAATTCGACTTGACGTTCCATGTAACCGAGAACGAGGAAGAACTGGCATGCAGCCTGGAGTACGCGACTGCGCTGTTCCAACGGGAAACCGTGGAACGGATGACGAAGCACCTGCTGCAATTGATTGACGTTATTCTGGAGAAACCCGAGACAAAGCTATCGTCGATCGAGATCATTACGCCGCAGGAAAAGGCGCGGATCGTGGAGCAATTCAACGCGACGGCAGCGGATTATCCGCGTGAGAAGACGATTCATCAGTTGTTTGAGGAGCAAGCGGCAGGGTCGTTGGCACATGTGGCCGTCGTATTCGAAGACGCGCACCTGACGTACCGCGAACTGAACGAGCGGGCAAACCGGCTGGCACGGACACTCCGCGACAAGGGGGTCGTTCAGGATCAGCCCGTGGCGATTGCCGCCCATCGGTCGATCGAGCTGGTCGTTGGCGTGTTGGCGATCCTCAAGGCCGGCGGAGCTTACGTGCCGATTGACCCGGATTATCCGGCGGAGCGCATCGGATATATGCTGGAGGATTCGGGAGCGAAGCTCTTACTCATCCGGCGGGACGACGTGGCCGATATCGGCTTTGCCGGGAGCGTCATCGATCTGGACGATGACGCGGCATATGCCGAAGACGGGTCGAATCTCGGCTTGACCGGCGCTCCCGGCGATCTGGCTTATGTGATTTATACGTCGGGAACGACAGGCAGACCAAAAGGCGTAATGGTTGAACACCGGAACGTTGTGCGTTTGGTGAAGCATACCGACTATGCCCAATTAGATGAAACGACGCGAATTTTGCAAACAGGTGCAGTGGTGTTCGACGCGTCCACATTCGAAATTTGGGGAGCGTTGCTGAATGGCGGTCAGCTCTATCTGGCTAGCAACGATGTCATTCTGGATGCCCAGAAGCTTAGGCAGGCTGTCGAACAATACGGCATTACAACCATGTGGCTGACCTCTCCGCTGTTCAACCAGCTGTCGCAGCAGGACAGCAAGCTGTTTGGCGCGATCAAGACGCTGATCGTCGGGGGCGACATGCTCTCAGCGCCGCATATCAACCGGGTGCTGCGGGACAATCCGGGCCTCGGTATCGTGAACGGTTACGGCCCGACGGAAAATACGACGTTCTCGACGACCTATGCGATTCCCGGCGAACTCACGGAATCGGCGCCAATCGGTCGGCCGATCCGCAACTCAACGGCTTATGTCGTGGACAGCTCGATGAAGCTGCTGCCAATTGGGGCATGGGGCGAGCTGATTGTCGGCGGGGATGGAGTTGCACGCGGATATTTGAACCGCCCGGAACTGACGATGGAGAAGTTTGTTCAAGACCCGGTAAAGCCAGGAGAGATCTGTTACCGGACAGGTGATTTGGTTCGTTGGCGTGCTGATGGAAACCTTGAGATCAAGGGACGGATTGATGAGCAGGTGAAAATCCGTGGTTTCCGCATTGAGCTGGGCGAAGTGGAGGCTCAGCTTGCCAAGATAGAAGCGATTCAGGAAGCCGTCGTGATTGCGCGGGCGGACGAAAGCGGACAAAAACAGCTTTGTGCCTATTTTGCAGCCAGCAACCGGCTGAGCGCGGGCGAGATCAGAAGCGCATTGGCAAAAGAACTACCCAATTACATGATTCCGTCCTACTTTGTCCAACTCGAGCAGCTTCCGCTGACGGCCAACGGGAAGGTGGATCGTAGAGCGCTGCCAGCTCCAGAGGAGAATGTTCACACGGGAACTGAGTACGCTGCACCGCGGACAGCTGTGGAGCAAGCTCTGGCTTCCGTTTGGCAAAGCGTGCTCGGTGTACGCAATATCGGCATTCACGACAGCTTCTTCGACCTTGGGGGCGATTCGATCAAATCGATCCAGGTGTCTTCAAGGCTGTTCCAAGCTGGCTACAAGCTGGAAATGAAAGATATGTTCAAGCATCCGACCATTGCGGGACTGAGCCCGTATGTCCAAACGGTCAGTCGCATAGCGGAGCAAGGGGAAGTCAGTGGTGCGACCAAGCTGCTCCCGGTTCAGCACTGGTTTTTCGAGCAGCATTCCGTAAGTCCGCACCACTTTAACCAGGCTGTCATGCTGTATCGGGAGAATGGTTTTGAGGAAGCGGCGCTTCATCAAACGATGAAGAGGATCGCCGAACATCACGATGCACTGCGGCTGGTGTTCCGCCAGACGGAACATGGATATGAGGCGTGGAATCGCGGCATGGTGGAAGGCGAACTGTATACTTTGGAAATTGTCGATTTCAAAGAACAGGTTGCCCCCGAGGCAGCCATCCAAGCGAAAGCAAGCGAAATCCAACGCGGCATCGATCTGATTCATGGTCCTTTGATGAAGCTGGGATTGTTCCGGTGCGCGGAAGGGGATCATCTGCTGATTGTCATTCACCATTTGGCCGTAGACGGTGTGTCGTGGCGAATTTTGTTCGAAGATATTGCGGCAGGCTACGAGCAGGCGATAAACGGCCAGGAGATTCAGCTTCCGCAAAAAACGGATTCCTACCGGACATGGGCACAGCAGTTGTCGCTGTACGCGGAAAGTCCGGCGATGGAACAGGAGCGGGCTTATTGGGAACAGCTCGGACGGATAGCTGCAGAGCCGTTGCCGAAGGACGAGGCACAGGCCTGCCCGCTGGTTCTCGACAGCGAAACCATCACGGTTCAATGGACCGAAGAGGAAACGGAGCTGCTGCTCAAGCAGGCGAACCGCACTTACAATACGGAGACGAACGACTTGCTTTTAACGGCACTGGGGCTGGCCGTTCAGACCTGGAGCGGTATCGGGCGAGTGCTGGTCAATCTGGAAGGACACGGCCGGGAGCCGATTATCCCGGATCTCGACATCACCCGTACCGTAGGCTGGTTCACAAGCCAATTCCCGGTTGCCTTGGAAATGGGAAGCAACAACGACTTGTCGGGCCAAATTAAGCGGATCAAAGAAAGTATGCGCAGCATTCCGCATAAAGGCATTGGCTTCGGCCTCCTGAAATATGGGTCTGCAAATCTGGAAGGTGTTGTACGTGAGCTCAAGCCGGAAATCAGCTTTAATTACTTGGGCCAATTCGATCAAGACTTGGACAACAGTTCGTTGCAGCTATCTTCCTATTCGACAGGCAGTGCGATAAGCGAACATGCAGCGCAAGCTTATACTTTGGATATGAACGGGATGATTTCCGAGGGAACGCTGTCGCTTGCTATCACTTACAGCAGCAAACAATACCGCAGAGAAACGGTGGAGCGGCTATCCGAGCTCATCCGGACATCCTTGCAAAAAGTCATCCGGCACTGCACAAGCAAAGAAACGGCCGAATTGACGCCAAGCGACATATTGCTGAAGGGATTGACCATAGAACAGCTCGATCAACTGGCGGCACATCACCAGCACGTTGGCGAAATCGAAAATGTGTACAAGCTGACGCCGATGCAAAAGGGCATGTTTTTCCACAGCCTGCTGGAGCCGCATTCACTTTCGTACTTCGAGCAAGCGACGTTCGAATGGCATGGCCATTTTGACGCGTCAAGCTTCGCGCAAAGCCTGAATGCTTTGGTACAAAGACATGCTGCGCTCCGCACCAATTTTTATAACGGATGGGGCGACCCGGTACAAATCGTTTATCGAACCAAACGGAGTGAATTCAATTATGAAGACCTGCGCGGGATGGAGGAATTGCAGCGCGAGGCGTATATCCGGAATTATATAGATGATGACAGAAACAGAGGGTTTGATTTGACGCAGGACGCACTGCTTCGTGTTTCCGTTCTGCACAAGGGCGAAGCGGATTATCTGCTTATGTGGAGCTTCCATCATATCATTATGGACGGCTGGTGCGTGCCTCTCATTACACGGGAGGTGTTCGAAACCTATTTCGCGATCAGCCAGCAGAGAGAACCTGAGTCTCTCCCAGCTTTGCCGTACAGTCGTTATATCGAATGGCTGGATCGGCAGGATGATCAGGCGGCAGCCGGATACTGGAGCGACTATTTGGCAGATTACGAACAGCATACGCAGATTCCTCAAGCGAAAGCCCAAAACAAGCCGGAAGCTTACGTTTCAAAACAGATCGTTTGCGGGCTGGGCAAGGATCTGACCGGGCGAATCGAACAGGCGGCAAAACGGCACCAGGTGACAGTCAGCACATTGATGCAAACCGTTTGGGGAATCGTACTGCAAAAATACAATAGCAGCAGGGACGTTGTTTTCGGCAGTGTTGTATCGGGAAGACCTGCGGAAATACCGGGGATTGAAAGCATGATCGGACTGTTTATCAACACGATTCCAGTACGTGTACGATCAGACGAAACCATCGGTTTCGCAGATATGGTCAAACGGCAGCAGCAACAGTACCTGGCTTCCCATGCCTACGATACGTACCCTCTTTATGAGATTCAGACGCAAACCGGACAACAGCATTTGATCACACATATCATGGTATTTGAAAACTATCCTGTAGAACAGCAAATCGAGCTGTTGGGCGGGGAGCAAGCGGCTTTTGAGATTACGGATGCCGAGCTGTTTGAACAGACAAATTACGATTTCAATCTGATTGTTTTGCCGGGCGAAGAATTTAAAATCGTATTCCGCTATAACGAGCTCGTCTATGAACAGTCTGGCATCGAACAGATTCAGGGACAGCTGATTCATATGTTGGAACAGGTGGTAAGCCGCCCGAACATTCGTGTGAACGAGCTGAAGCTGGCGACGCCGCAAGAGGAGGCGCAGATGCTGCTTCTGGGAGGCAGTGCGACAACTTCTTATCCAAAGGAGAAGACACTTCATCGGCTGTTCGAAGAACAGGCGGAACGCACGCCGGACGCAACGGCTCTCGTTTTCGGAGACGAGCGGTTGACTTACAGGGAGCTTAACGAACAGGCCAATGGACTGGCGCGCACGCTCCGCAATAGCGGTGTTCAACCGAATCAGCCGGTCGGACTCATGGCCGAGCGTTCCCTTGAAATGATCGTCGGGATATTCGGTATTTTAAAAGCTGGCGGAGCCTATGTGCCGATCGACCCGCAATATCCGGAGGAACGTATTCGCTATATCCTGGAGGATTCGGACGCCAAGGTACTGCTCACTCAGCCCCAAGTACGGGATAAAGTGGAGTTCGCAGGACTTGTGGTGGATCTGACGGATAAGAGTCATTATCAGCAAGAAACGAGCGATCTTCAGCCCGTGAACGGCTCGGATTCGCTGGCATGCATCATATATACCTCCGGTTCGACAGGCAAGCCGAAAGGCAACTTGACGATGCATTTTAACATCAGTCGCGTCGTCAAAGAGACAAACTATATCCGTTTTTCAACGCAGGATCGTGTTTTGCAGTTGTCCAGCTTTTCGTTCGACGGCTCTACATTCGATATTTACGGCGCACTGTTGAACGGAGCCTCGCTCGTGCTGATCACCCGTGACCAAGTGCTGGATGCACGCGAGCTGGCGCATGTGCTGCAGACTCAGCGGATCACAAAATGCTTTATGACAACCGCTCTGTTTAATACACTGACAGATATTGACGTAGGCTGCTTTGAAACGCTTGATACGCTGCTGTTCGGCGGGGAGAAGGTTTCGATTAGCCATGTGCGGAAAGCATTTGCGAATCTTGGCCCGAACCGGATCATTCATGTGTACGGACCGACTGAAAGTACCGTATTTGCGACTTACTATGCGGTGAATCATTTGGAAGAGTCAGCGCATACCGTGCCGATCGGCAAACCGATCAGCAATACGTCGGTATACGTGATGGATCATGATCAACACCCTCTGCCTGCGGGTATTCCAGGAGAACTGTATATCGGTGGCGACGGATTGGCTCAAGGTTATTTGAACCGGCCGGAGTTGACAGAGGAGAAGTTCATTTATTCCCCATTTGCAGCGGGAGGTAGGCTTTACCGGACCGGCGATCTGGTGAAGATGCGGGAAGACGGTCACATCGAGTATATGGACAGAATCGACGCGCAGGTGAAGATTCGCGGCTATCGAATCGAGCTGGGCGAAGTGGAGGCACACCTTTTACAGGTCGAGTCCGTACAGGAAGCCGTTGTCATCGCACGCGAGGACCAGACCGGACAGAAGCAACTGGCAGCCTACTTCGCTGCGGATAAAACCCTGTCAGTCAGCGAGCTTAAAGCTGCGCTTGCGCAGGAGCTTCCGGCTTACATGCTTCCGGCCTATTTTGTTCAAGTAGATCGGCTGCCGCTGACCCCCAACGGGAAAGTTGACCGCAAAGCACTGCCGGCGCCGCAGGAAAGCGAAACAGCCGGGTCGCGGCATGAGGCGCCAAGAACGCCGATAGAAGTGAGTCTGGCGAACATTTGGCAGGAAGTGCTGGGGCTGCAAAGCGTTGGGATTAAAGACAACTTCTTTGATATCGGAGGACACTCTTTGCGGGCTACGCTTCTCGTGTCCCGTATTCACAAAGAGCTGAACGGCCATATCGCCCTCCGGGAGGTATTTCAATTCCCGACCATCGAACAGATGGCCGAAATAATCGAAAGCCGGGATCAAGCGGCTTATGCTTCCATTCCGGTCGTCGGGGAACGAAGCTACTACCCGGTATCTTCGGCACAGAAGCGTTTATACGTGCTCAGCCAGATCGAAGGCGGAGAAATCAGCTACAATATGCCGGGCGTTATGACGGTGGAAGGGGAACTGGACCGCACGCGGCTGGAAGGCGCGTTCCGCCAGCTGATACATCGGCACGAGACGTTGAGAACGAGCTTCGATGTCGTGAACGGCGAGCCGGTACAGCAGGTGCATGAGGAAGTGCCTTTTGCGGTGGAATATGCAGAAGTCCGGGAAGAAGAAGCAAGAGAACACGTTCGTGAGTTTATTCGTCCGTTCGATCTCCGGCAGGCTCCACTTCTGCGAGTCGGGCTGCTCCGGTTGCAAAAAGATCGCCATTTGCTGTTGTTCGACATGCATCATATCGTCTCCGACGGCGCGTCGATGAATATTTTGGTTGAGGAGTTCATCGGGCTGTACGAAGGCGCCGAACTGCCAGAACTGCGGATTCAGTACAAGGATTATGCAGTATGGCAGCAACTGGAGGTGCAAAGCGAACGGATCGGCAAGCAGGAAGCCTATTGGCTGGATACATTCCGCGGGGAGCTTCCGGTGCTCGATCTTCCGACAGACGGGGTTAGACCGGCGCTGCAAAGCTTCGAAGGGGATCAGATTGAATTCGTGATCGATGCCTCCAGAAGCGAGGCTTTAAAACGGCTTGCGGCAAGCACCGGATCGACCTTGTATATGGTGTTGCTGTCCGCATATACGACGCTCCTGCACAAATATACCGGCCAGGAAGATGTGATTGTCGGTACCCCGATTGCGGGCAGACCTCATGGGGAGTTGGAAGGTCTGATCGGGATGTTTGTCGGCACACTTGCCCTCCGCAATTATCCTTCTGGTGAGAAAACGTTCCTTGACTATTTGCAGGAAGTCAAAGAAACCTCACTGCAAGCATACGAGCATCAGGACTATCCGCTTGAGGAATTGGTTGCGAAGCTCAATGTGAAGCGGGATTTGAGCCGTAACCCGTTGTTCGATACGATGTTTGCCCTGCACAATTTGGAGCAAGGGCAGCGGCAAATTGCCGGTCTGCAGTTCAAGCCTTACCCGCATGAGCATAGGTCCGCCAAATTTGATCTGATGTTCAATGTGACCGAGCAGGGAAGCGAGCTTGCGTGCAGTCTCGAATATGCCAGTGTACTGTTTAAGCGGGAAACGGCCAAACGGATCACGAATCATTTTGTGCAGGTGATCGATGCGGTGGTGAATGCGCCTGAGACGAAGCTGTCGGAGATTGCGATCATCACGGCAACGGAGCAAGCGCAGATTCTGGAGCAATTCAATGCGACCGCGGCTGACTATCCGAAGGATAAGACGATCCATCAGATGTTCGAGGAGCAAGTGGAGCGGACGCCGGAGCAGACGGCGGTTGTGCTCGGGGAAAGCCGGCTTACGTACCTCGAACTGAACGAGCGGGCAAACCGTTTGGCCCGCACGCTGCGGGAGCGGGGCGTACAGGCCGATCAACGCGTTGGCTTGATGGCCGAACGTTCGCTGGACATGATGGTGGGCATTTTCGCCATATTAAAAGCTGGAGGAGCTTACGTGCCAATCGATCCGGACTACCCGGAAGAGCGCATCCGCTACATGCTAGAGGATTCGGGGGCAAAGCTGCTCCTGCTGCAAAGCCATTTGCAGGACCGCATCAGCTTCGCGGGCCGGACTTTGAAGCTGGACGAAGCGCAAGCGTACGTGGAGGACGGCTCGAATCTGGCGCCGATCGCCGGGCCTCGGGACATGGCGTATGTTATTTATACGTCAGGATCAACCGGCAAGCCGAAAGGCGTCATGGTCGAACACGGGTCGGTGATCAACCGCCTGACCTGGATGCAGAGGGTGTATCCGTTTGATGCGGGAGAAACAATTATGCAAAAAACGGCGATCACGTTCGACGTTTCCGTATGGGAGCTGTTCGGATGGTCGTCTGTAGGAGCGACCTTGTGCCTGCTTCCAGTCGGCGGGGAGAAAGATCCGGAAGTGATTCTGGAGACGATCGAAGTGCAAAGAATCAGCAGGATTCATTTTGTGCCGGCGATGTTAAACGTCTTCCTGGAATACATCGAGCGTCAAGGGGAGCCAGCACAAAGCAAGCTGACCTCATTGAAGCAAGTGTCTACGAGTGGGGAAGCATTAACGCCGATCGCAGTGGCGCGGTTCCAGCAATTCTTTGCCCCGATCAGCCAGGCGAAGTTAGTGAATTTGTACGGACCGACAGAAGCGACGGTCGAAGTTTCGTACTTTAACTTGCAAGCGGACGAAACGTACCGAACAGTTCCAATCGGTAAGCCGATCTCGAATATACGGCTGTATATCGTCAGCGAAGGCGGAAAGCTGCAGCCGATTGGCGTGCCGGGCGAGCTGTGCATTGCGGGAGACGGAGTCGCGCGAGGATATCTAAATCGGCCCGAGCTGACGGCGGAGAAATTCGTGGATGACCCGTTTGTGCCGGGAGAGCGGATGTACCGGACGGGAGACCTGGTTCGCTGGCAGGCGGATGGAAACATCGAATATTTGGGACGGATCGACCATCAGGTGAAAATACGCGGCTACCGGATCGAACTCGGAGAAGTGGAAACGCAGCTGTTGAAGGTGAAGGCTGTGCAGGAAGCGGTCGTTGTAGCACGGGAAGACGAAAGCGGTCAGAAGCAGATGTGCGCGTACTTTATAGCGAATGCAGAGCTGACAGCAAGCGAGCTCCGCGGAGCACTGGCGCAGGAGCTTCCGAGTTATATGATCCCGTCACACTTCGTGCAGCTTGAGCATATGCCGCTAAGCCCGAATGGCAAAATTGATCGCAAAGCGCTGCCCGCGCCGGAAAGCAGCCTATCGGCCGGAACCGCTTATGAGGCTCCGCGGACAGCGGTAGAGCAAGCGCTGGCCGACGTTTGGCAGGGTGCACTTGGTGTCGGCAGGGTCGGCATTCACGACAACTTCTTTGACCTTGGGGGCGATTCGATCAAGTCGATCCAGGTGTCCTCAAGACTGTTGCAAGCCGGCTACAAAATGGACATGAAACATTTGTTCAAGTATCCGACCATTGCCGAGCTCAGCCCGCATGTGCAAACCGCCGAACGCATCGCCGATCAAGGGGAAGTGACGGGCGAGACGCCGCTGCTCCCGATTCAGCGCTGGTACTTCGAACAGGCGCCTGTTGACCTGCATCACTTTAATCACGCGGTTATGCTGTATCGGGCGGAAGGCTTTGAACTGGGGGCGCTGCACCAGACGATGACTAGGATTGCCGAGCATCACGATGCGCTGCGGCTCGTGTTCCGTCAGGCGGATCGCGGATACGAAGCGTGGAACCGCGGCGCCAGCGAGGGCGAGCTGTATACGCTCGACATCGCGGACTTCCGAGGCGAGGCCGATTGCGCAGCCGCCATCGAAGCGAGAGCAAGCGAGATTCAGCGCAGCATAAGCCTGAGCGAAGGGCCGCTGCTGAAGCTGGGACTGTTCCACTGCGCGGACGGCGACCATTTGCTGATCGTCATTCACCATCTGGCGGTGGACGGGGTATCCTGGCGAATATTGTTCGAGGATATCGCCACAGGCTATGAGCAGGCGGCAAGCGGTCGGGAAATCCGGCTGCCACATAAAACGGACTCGTTCCGCACATGGGCGCAGCAGTTGCCACAATATGCGGCAAGTCCGGCGATGGCAAGCGAGCGGGAGTACTGGCGGCAGATCGTGCAGACGGCAGCAGCGACTGACCCGCTACCGAAAGATGAAATGCACGATAACCCGACCCGAATCGAGGGCGAAACGGTCACCGTGCAATGGAGCGAGGAGGAGACCTCGCTGCTGCTGAAGCAGGCCAACCACGCCTACAGTACAGAAGTAAACGACTTGCTGCTGACCGCTTTGGGTATGGCGGTTCATGCCTTGACAGGAACAGAGCAAGTACTGGTAAGTCTGGAGGGACATGGACGGGAACCGATCATTCCGGATACTGACATCACCCGGACCGTAGGCTGGTTTACGAGCCAATATCCGGTTGTGCTGGAGATGGGGGCCGAACAAGACGTTTCGCGTCGCATCAAGCGTGTGAAGGAAGGGCTTCGCCGCATTCCGAATAAAGGCATCGGGTATGGCATTTTGACCTACCTGTCCGGCAACGGCGAGAATGAGGATAACGCTCTGCGTCTTCAGCCGGAAATCAGCTTCAACTATCTGGGGCAGTTCGACCAGGACTTGGATAGTAACAAGCTGCACATTTCGCCTTATTCGGTCGGAGCTTCCATAAGCGAGAAGATGGCACAGCGCTATACGCTGGATATTAACGGCATGATCTCGCTGGGTGTCTTGTCGCTGACAATTGATTACAATGGGCGGCAATACCGCAAAGAAACGGTTGAAAAACTTTCTGATCTCCTCCGTACGAGTCTCCGGGAAGTGATCCTGCACTGCGCGGATAAAGAGCAGACGGAGCTGACGCCGAGCGATCTGCTGCTTTCGGATCTCAGCATGGAGGAACTGGAGCAGCTTGTGCAACAAACCGCGCATATCGGTGAGGTCGAAAATGTGTACAAGCTCACATCGATGCAGAAAGGCATGCTGTTCCACAGTCAACTGGAGCCGGGTTCGACAGCTTATTTCGAGCAAGCGGTGTTCAGCCTTCAAGGAAGCTTGGACGTTGATGTCTTTGTCCAAAGTCTGGATGCCCTTGTGCAACGGCACGACGTGCTGCGCACCAGCTTTTACAGCGGGCTGGCTGAGCCCGTACAGGTCGTCTATCGGCACAAGTCGTGCGGATTTTACTACGAAGATCTACGCGAACTGGAGGAAGCCGCACGCGAGACGTATGCTCAGGCGTTCAGTGTTAACGATATGACGGCAGGATTCGATTTGGCACAGGATGCGCTGTTGCGTGTTTCGGTTTTGCGAACCGGAGAACAGACGTACCGATTCTATTGGAGTTTCCATCACATCATTATGGATGGCTGGTGCGTGCCGATCATGATGCAGGAGGTATTCGAGCATTATGCTGCAATCCAGGAGCAGCGGCAGCCGGAGCTTTCCGTCGTCCTGCCGTACAGTCAATATATCGAATGGCTGGATCGGCAAAACCTGGAAGAAGCGGCCACATACTGGAGCAAGTATTTGGAGGGCTACGAGCAGCAAACGCAGCTGCCGCAAGAGATTCAGGAGAACCCGCAAAGCAGAACAGAGGGCTATGTGTCGGAAGAACTCATTTGCGACTTGGGCGAGGAACTAACTCGCCGAATGGAATCAATCTCCAAACAGTATCAAGTAACAATCAACACGTTGATGCAAACCGCTTGGGGCCTTGTTCTGCAAAGGTACAACAGCAGTAGGGATGTTGTTTTCGGCAGCGTCGTATCCGGAAGGCCTGCAGAAATAACTGGAATCGAAACGATGATCGGCCTGTTTATCAATACGATCCCGGTTCGCGTCTGTGCTGACGAAGGCGCAGCTTTCGCAGATGTGCTGAAAGCAACCCAGGAGCAGGCTCTGGCATCGAACGCTTACGATACGTATCCGCTCTATGAAATTCAGGCGCGAACCGAACAGAAGCAAAGCTTGATTTCCCATATTATGGTATTTGAAAACTATCCTATGGAACAGCAAATCGAGCAGTCGGCCAGCGCTGATGAGGATGCTTTTGAAATTACGAACGTCAGCATGTTCGATCAAACGAGCTACGATTTCAATCTGATCGTCATCCCGGGCGAAGCCGTTCGGATTAGCTTCCGATACAATAGCCTTGTTTACAAGCAAGCGGGTGTTGAGCGAATGCAAGGGCATTTCGTGCATGTGCTGGAGCAAATTACAGCCAATCCAAACTTGCTTGTGAGTGAGCTTGAACTGGTTACCCGGGAAGAAATGGTGCAGATTCTGAAGCAATTCAACGCGACCGCGGCTGACTATCCGAAGGATAAGACGATCTATCAGATGTTTGAGGAGCAAGCGGAGCGAACACCGGAGCAGACGGCGGTTGTGTTCGGGGAAAGCCGCTTAACGTATCGCGAGTTGAACGAGCGGGCGAACCGGCTGGCGCGCACCTTGCGGGCCGAAGGCGTGCAGGCTGATCAGCTCGTCGGGTTGATGGCCGAGCGTTCGCTGGACATGATGGTGGGTATTTTCGCCATATTAAAAGCTGGAGGAGCCTACGTACCGATTGATCCAGACTACCCGGAAGAGCGCATCCGTTACATGCTGGAAGATTCGGGGGCGAAGCTGCTCCTGTTGCAAAGCCATTTGCAGGGCCGCATCAGCTTCGCGGGCCGGACTTTGAAGCTGGACGAAGCGCAAGCGTACGCGCAGGACGGCTCGAATCTGGCGCCGATTGCCGGGCCTCGGGACATCGCGTATGTCATTTATACATCGGGATCAACAGGCAAGCCGAAAGGCGTCATGATCGAACACGGGTCGGTGATCAACCGCTTGACCTGGATGCAGGATGCGTATCCGCTGGATGCGGGAGATATGATACTGCAAAAAACAGCGATCACGTTCGACGTTTCCGTATGGGAGCTGTTCTGGTGGTCGTTCGTAGGAGCGAGCATGTGTCTGCTTCCGGTCGGTGGGGAGAAAGACCCGGAAGTGATTGTGGAGACGATCGCTGCACAAAAGATCAGCACGATGCATTTCGTACCGGCAATGCTAAACGCCTTCCTGGAGCACATCGAGCGTCAAGGAGAGCCAGCGCAAAGCAAGCTGGCTTCGCTGAAGCAAGTATTTGCAAGCGGGGAAGCATTAACACCGAATGCGGCGGCGCGGTTCCAGCAATACGTTGCGCCAGTCAGCCAGGCGAAACTGGTGAATTTGTATGGACCGACGGAAGCAACGGTGGACGTGTCGTACTTTAACTTGCAAGCGGACGAAACGTACCGGACGGTTCCGATCGGTAAGCCGATCTCAAATATACAGCTGTATATCGTTAGCGAAAGCGGAAAGCTGCAGCCGATTGGCGTGCCAGGCGAGCTGTGCATCGCGGGAGACGGGGTCGCGCGAGGGTATCTCAACCGACCTGAGTTGACGGCGGAGAAATTCGTGGACAACCCGTTCGTACCGGGCGAGCGGATGTACCGGACGGGAGACCTGGCCCGCTGGCAGGCGGACGGGAATATCGAATATTTGGGACGGATCGACCATCAGGTGAAAATACGCGGCTACCGGATTGAACTCGGAGAAGTGGAAACACAGCTGTTGAAAGTGGAGGCTGTGCAGGAGACGGTCGTCGTAGCGCGGGAAGACGAAAGCGGTCAGAAGCAGATGTGCGCGTACTTTACGGCGAATGCAGAGCTGACGGCAAGCGAGCTCCGTGGAGCACTGGCACAGGAGCTTCCGAGTTATATGATCCCATCGTACTTCGTACAGCTTGAGCATATGCCGCTGAGCCCGAATGGAAAAATTGACCGCAAGGCGCTGCCTGTGCCCGAAGGCAATCTGTTGACAGGCGCGAAGTACGAGGCGCCAACAACGCCTATGGAAACGCGGCTGGCGCAGATCTGGAAGGGCGTCCTTGGCGTGGGGCGTGTAGGGATCAAGGACAACTTCTTTGAAATCGGAGGACACTCCTTGCGTGCCACGCTTCTGATTGCCCGCATCCAGAAAGAGATGAACGGCCTTCTTTCCTTGCGGGAAGTGTTCCAATTTCCTACCATTGCGGAGATGGCCGAGCTCATGGCAAGCCGGGATCAAGCAGCCTATGCCTCTATCCCGGCTGCCGGAGAACGAAGCTACTATCCGGCATCTTCGGCACAGAAACGATTGTACGTGCTGAGCCAGCTCGAAGGCGGAGAAATCAGCTACAATATGCCGGGCGTTATGACGGTAGAAGGGAAACTGGACCGCACGCGGCTGGAAGCGGCGTTCCGCCGACTAATAAGCCGGCATGAGACGCTAAGAACGAGCTTCGATGTCGTGAACGGCGAGCCGGTGCAGCGGGTGCATGAGGAAGTGCCTTTTGCAGTGGAATATGCCGAGGCCCGGGAAGATGAAGCAAAAGTCCGCATTCGAGACTTTATTCGCCCGTTCGATTTGCAGCAGGCACCGCTTCTGCGGGCCGGATTGATCAAGCTGCAGCAAGATCGCCATCTGTTGCTGTTTGATATGCATCATATCATCTCCGATGGTACTTCGATGGGCGTGTTGACCGAGGAATTTATTCAGATGTACGAGGGAAGCGAGCTGCCGGAGCTGCGGATTCAATACAAAGATTATGCAGTATGGCAGCAAATGGAGATGCAAAGCGAGCGGATTGACAAGCAGGAAGCCTATTGGCTGGACGTATTCCGCGGCGAGCTGCCGATGCTTGATTTGCCGATGGATGAAACTCGTCCGGCGCAGCGAAGCTTTGCAGGAAAACAGGTCGATTTTGTGATCGACGCTGCTCAAAGCCGTGCTTTACAACAGCTTGCGGCAAGTACCGGATCGACCTTGTATATGGTGCTGCTGTCCGCATATACGACGCTTTTACACAAATATACCGGCCAGGAAGATGTGATTGTCGGCAGCCCGATTGCGGGAAGACCGCACAGTGATCTGGAAGGTATGATTGGGATGTTTGTCGGCACACTTGCACTCCGCAATTATCCGTCTGGCGAGAAAACGTTTCTTGACTATTTGCAGGAAGTCAAAGAAACTTCACTGCAAGCGTACGAGCATCAGGACTATCCGTTCGAGGAATTGGTTGCGAAGCTCAATGTGAATCGGGATATGAGTCGAAATCCGCTGTTTGATACGATGTTTGTGCTGCAAAATACGGAGCAGAGCGAACGGGAGATTGCCGGATTGCAATTCAAGCCGTATGCGTATGAGAACCCAACTGCCAAATTTGATCTGACGCTCCTCATAGCGGAGCAAGGCGAGGAACTCGTCTGCAGCCTTGAGTACGCCAGCGCGCTGTTCCGGCGGGAAACGGCCGAACGGATCGCGAATCATTTTGTGCAGGTGATCAATGCGGTGGTGAGTGCGCCTGAGATGAAGCTGTCGGAGATAGCGATCATCACGGCTCCGGAGCAAGCGCAGATTCTGGAGCAATTCAACGCATCCGCGGTTGACTATCCGATGGATAAACCAATTCATCAGATGTTCGAGGAGCAAGTGGAGCGGACGCCGGAGCAGACGGCGGTTGTGTTCGGGGAAAGCCGGCTAACGTATCGCGAGCTAAACGATCGGGTGAACCAGCTGGCGCATGCGTTGCGCGCCGAAGGCGTTCGGTCGGAGCAGTTCGTCGGCCTGATGGTCGAACGTTCGCTGGAAATGGTGATCGGAATTTTCGGAATTTTGAAGGCCGGTGGCGCTTATGTGCCAATTGACCCGGAATATCCGGAAGAGCGGATTCACTATATTTTAAAAGACTCGGGTGCAAAGCTGCTGCTTACGCAAAGTCACTTACGGCGGGAAAAGCCTGACTTGGCGGGCTTCGAAGGCAAGATGATGGATTTGGACAGCAGCCAGGCATATGCGGAAGACCGTTCCAATCCGGGCATCACGGTCAAGCCGAAGGATCTGATGTATCTCATTTACACTTCTGGTACTACAGGGCTGCCTAAGGGAACCATGATTACGCAGCAAGGCTTGGTCAACTATATTTGGTGGGCGAAAAAAATGTATGTAGGCGAGGAAAAGCTTGATTTTCCGCTGTATTCATCGATTTCTTTCGATTTGACGCTTACGTCAATATTTACGCCGCTTATCACAGGCAATACGATCATCATTTACGAAGGAGCGGATAAGGGGACGTTAATCCAGCAGATCATCGAGGACAATCAGGTGGACATTCTTAAGCTGACGCCGACGCATTTGAGCCTGATCAAAGACATGAAGATGCCCGAACAATCCAGAATTCGAAAAATGATCGTAGGCGGAGAAAACCTCAGCACTCATTTGGCGAAAAACATCTCTGATCTGTTTGGCGGAAACATCGAAATTTTCAACGAATACGGGCCGACCGAAACGGTAGTCGGATGCATGATTTACCTCTACGATCCTGTCAGGGATACGAAGGAGTCCGTATCGATTGGGGTTCCGGCCGACAACGTGTACATTTATTTGCTCGATTCGCAGCGCAATCTGGTACCGCCGGGCGTACCCGGAGAGATGTACATTGCCGGAGACGGAGTCGCTCTAGGCTACCTGAACCGTCCTGAGCTGACGGCGGAGAAATTCGTGGACAATCCGTTTGCGCCAGGCGGGCGGATGTATCGGACAGGGGATCTGGCCCGCTGGCAGGCGGACGGAAACATCGAATATTTAGGACGAATCGACGAGCAAGTGAAAATACGCGGCTACCGAATCGAGCTAGGCGAGGTGGAAGCGCAGCTGGTGAAAGTGGAGGCTGTGCAAGAAGCCGTCGTAACGGCTCGTACGAGTGAGGACGGGCAAAAGCAGCTATGCGCGTATTTGGTTGCTGACCGTCCGTTGACGGCAAGCGAGCTCCGTGGAGCGCTGGCGCAGGAGCTTCCAAGCTATATGATTCCGTCGTACTTCGTGCAGCTGGAGCGGTTGCCATATACGCCCAACGGGAAAATCGATCGCAAAGCGCTGCCTGCGCCTGAAAGCAGCTTGCCGACCGGAACCGTCTATGAGGCTCCGCGGACAGCGGTAGAGCAAGCGCTGACTACCGTTTGGCAGGGCGTGCTCGGTGTCGAAAGAATCGGCATTCACGACAACTTCTTTGACCTTGGGGGCGATTCGATCAAGTCGATCCAGGTGTCCTCGAGACTGCTGCAAGCTGGCTACAAGCTGGATATGAAACATTTGTTCAAGTATTCGACCATCGTAGAACTTAGCCCGCATGCGCAAACCGCCGAACGCATCGCCGATCAAGGGGGAGTGACGGGCGAAACACCGCTGCTCCCGATTCAGCGCTGGTTCTTCGAACAGACGCCTGTTGATCCGCATCACTATAACCATGCGATCATGCTGTATCGGGCAGAAGGCTTTGAGCTGACGGCGCTACGCCGAACGATGGACAAAATTTCCAAGCATCACGATGCGCTGCGGCTCGTGTTCCGCCAGGCGGATCGAGGATATGAAGCGTGGAACCGTGGCGCCAGCGAGGGCGATCTGTACACACTCGACATCGCGGACTTCCGAGGCGAGGTCGACTGCGCAGCCGCCATCGAAGCGAAAGCAAGCGAGATTCAGCGCAGCATAAACCTGAGCGAAGGGCCGCTGCTGAAGCTGGGACTGTTCCACTGCGCGGACGGCGACCATTTGCTGATCGTCATCCACCATCTGGCGGTGGACGGAGTATCCTGGCGGATATTGTTCGAGGATATCGCCACAGGCTATGAGCAGGCAGTAAGTGGTCAGGAAATCCGGCTGCCGCATAAAACGGACTCGTTCCGCACATGGGCGCAACAATTGCCACGGTATGCGGCAAGTCCAGCGATGGCAAGCGAGCGGGAGTACTGGCGACAGATCGTGCAGACGGCAGCAGCCACCGAACCGCTGCCGAAGGATTTTGCTCACCCTGTAGCCCAGGTTCGTGACAGCGAAACGGTAGTAGCTGGGTGGAGCGAGGAGGAGACCCTGCTGCTGCTGAAGCAGGCTAACCACGCTTACAACACAGAAGTAAACGACTTGCTGCTGACCGCTTTGGGTATGGCGGTTCATGCCTGGACGGGAACAGAAGAAGTGTTGGTAAATCTGGAAGGACACGGCCGGGAACCGATCATTCCGGATACTGACATCACCCGGACCGTAGGCTGGTTTACGAGCCAATATCCGGTTGTGTTGGAGATGGGGGCCGAACAAGACGTTTCGCGTCGCATCAAGCGTGTGAAGGAAGGGCTTCGCCGCATTCCGAATAAGGGCATCGGGTATGGCATTTTGACCTACCTGTCCGGCAACGGCGAGAATGAGGATAACGCTCTGCGTCTTCAGCCGGAAATCAGCTTCAACTATCTGGGGCAGTTTGACCAGGATTTGGACAGTAATAAGCTGCACATTTCGCCTTATTCAACGGGCGTCGCGATTAGCGAAAACAGCACGCGAAATTATGTACTGGACATCAACGGTATGATTTCGGAAGGTGTGTTGAAGCTAGCCATCAGCTATTGCGGAAACCACTACCGCAAGGAGACGATGGAGAAGTTGGCTGAGCTGATTCAGAGCAGCCTTCGGGCAATCATCCTACACTGCGCGAGTAAAGAGCAGTCAGAACTGACGCCGAGCGATCTGCTGCTTTCGGATCTCAGCATGGAGGAACTGGAGCAGCTTGTGCAACAAACCCGGCATGTCGGCAAGATCGAAAATGTATATAAGCTGGCGCCGATGCAAAAGGGCATGCTGTTCCTGAATCTGCTGGAGTCGAATTCGGGTTCTTACTTCGAACAATCGACTTATGGCATTCAAGGAAGTCTGGACATCCAAGTATTCTCCGAGAGTCTGGATGCCTTAATGCAGCGCCACGACGCACTGCGCACCAATTTTTACAATGGTTTGGCCGAGCCTGTACAAATTGTATTCCGCAGCAAGCAAGGTGAATTTTATTATGAGGATTTGCGCGGTATGGATCAGGTGCAGCGCGATGCGTATGCGGAAAGCTTTAATGCCCGAGATCGGGCGAAAGGGTTTGATCTGACCCAGGATGCGCTGCTGCGCATCTCGATCCTCCGTACCGGCGAAGAAAACTACAACCTGATCTGGAGCTTCCATCATATTATTATCGATGGCTGGTGCGTGCCGCTTCTGATGCAAGAAATATTCGAGCACTATACGGCGATTCTGGAGCAAAGGCAACCAGAGCTTCCCCCAGTGCCGTCCTACAGCACCTATATCGAGTGGCTGGATCGTCAGGATGCCGGGAAAGCTGCCGATTATTGGAGCAAGTATCTGGAAGACTATGAACAACAAACGCTATTGCCGCAAGGGAAAGCCCAAGGCAAAGTCGAAGGGTATAGCCTGGAATATGTTGTCTGCGATCTCGGTGAGGATATGGCCAAGCAGATTGAGTTATTGGCCAAGCAGCATCAAGTAACGGTTAGCATGCTGATGCAGGCTGTATGGGGAATTCTATTGCAACGGTACAATAACAGCCGGGATGTCGTTTTCGGAAACGTAGTATCGGGAAGACCTGCAGAAATACCGGGTATTGAGAATATGGTCGGCCTGTTTATCAATACAATTCCCGTTCGGGTTCAAACCGAGGAAGAGGAGACCTTCGCGCAATTGCTGAAAAAGCTGCAAGAGCAGTATTTGGCCTCTCATTCTTACGATACGTATCCGCTTTATGAAATCCAGGCGCTAACTGGACAAAAGCAAAGCTTGATCAACCACGTCATGGTGTTTGAAAACTATCCGGTGGAAGAGCGGCTCGGCCAGTTGAGACAAGACGATTCGGGTGAGATGGAGATTACCGTTATCGAAGCGTTCGAACAAACGAACTATGATTTTGTTCTGACCATTGAGCCGGGTGCACAGCTCGAGCTTCATATGAGATACAACGCGCTCGTGTTTGAAGCGGAAACCATTCGTCGGCTCCAGGGACATTTGGTGCGTCTGCTTGAACAAGTGCTCGATAACCCGCACATCCCGGTTGGCGACCTGGACATGATCACGGCACAGGAGAAGGCGCAGATTATCGAAGTGTGGGGAGATACAGCAGCTCCTTATCCGCGTGAGAAGACCCTTCACAGCATATTTGAGGAAAAGGCTGCGCTCACACCGGATCGAACAGCCCTTATTTACGGTGAAACGGAGCTTACCTACGGAGAGCTGCATCAGCAGGCGAACCGTCTTGCACGTACGCTGCGTGCTCAAGGGGTCAAACCGGACCAACCAGTCGGCATCATGGTTGAGCGCTCGCTTGAGATGATCATTGGCATTCATGCCATTCTAAAAGCTGGCGGGGCCTATGTACCGATTGATCCGGAGTTCCCGGAAGATCGTATTCGCCACATGCTGGAGGATTCAGGGGCGAAGCTTCTGCTGACGAAAAATCATCTCAAAGATCGTTTTCCGTTCACCGGCACGCTCCTGGCACTTGATGATCCGCAGGCATATCATGCTGATAGCTCCAATCTGGAGCCAATTGCGGGGCCGGAGCATCTGGCGTATATCATTTACACGTCAGGTTCGACCGGCAAGCCGAAAGGTGTAATGATTGAGCATCGCTCTGCCGTTCATACGCTGAGCCAGTTGGAAGCTGAATATCCGATGTTGGAAGGCGACCGATTCCTGCTCAAAACGACATTCACCTTTGACTTCTCCGTACCGGAGCTGTTCTGCTGGTTCTTTGGGCAGGGAGCTCTCGTGATCCTGCCGCAGGGCGCGGACAAAGACCCGGTGGCACTGCTGAAGGCCGTGGATGCAAATCAGATCACGCATCTCAACCTGGTGCCGTCGATGCTCAGTGTTCTCGTTCAATACTTGAAAGAAAGCGGCACTCAAGGGTTCCTTACATTGAAATACCTGTTTGCCTGCGGCGAGACGCTGCCTGTCAAGCTTGTGGAAGAGTACTACAAAGTATCTCCATACGCAGTGCTGGAGAACATCTACGGTCCTACGGAAGCAGCCGTATATGCAACCCGGTATACAACGAGCCCTGAGACTGCTGCTCTAACGCATGTACCTATCGGTAAACCGTACGCTAACGTCCAAGTATGGATGATGGACAGTGCTTCTCAGGTATCACCTGTAGGTGTGCCAGGAGAGCTCTGCATTGCAGGCGAAGGGGTAGCGCGAGGGTACTTCAATCAGCCGGACCTGACGGCAGAGAAGTTCATTCCTCACCCGTACAAGCCGGGAGCACGGATTTACCGAACAGGCGATTTGGCACGATGGCTGCCAGACGGGAATATTGAGTATTTGGGGCGGATTGATCACCAGGTAAAAATCCGGGGTTACCGCATTGAACTGGGAGAAGTGGAAGCACAAATTCTTAAAGTGCCGTCTGTGCAGGAAGCAGTCGTCCTTGCACTGGCTGACGCCACTGGAAGCACTCAGCTTTGCGCATACTTTGTGGCCGAGGAGGGAGTAGCAGCGGGCGTGTTGCGTGAGGCACTGGCCAGCGAGCTGCCAAGCTACATGATTCCGACTGCTTTCGTACAGTTGGCGCAAATGCCGCTGAATCCGAACGGCAAATTGGATCGCAAAGCGCTGCCGGCACCGGAAGCACTCCTACGGAGCACAGCGGAGTATATCCCGCCGCGTACACCGACAGAAGTAGAACTGGCGCAGATTTGGACCGAGGTACTCGGCGTGCAGGAAATCGGAGTCAAGGATCACTTCTTCGAGCTTGGGGGCCATTCCCTGAAAGTGTTGGGATTGATCCAGAAAATCTCTTCCAGCATGGGCGTACAGCTCCCGCTCCAGCTCGTGTTCAATCTTCCGACTGTGGAGGAAATGGCACATGAAATTTCCAAGCTTCGGTCAACAGCTGCTCCTGATGAAGAAGAAATGGAAATTATCCACTTCCCAGGGAAAGGAACGCTTAAAGTGTTTTGCTTCCCTCCTCGGGTCGGCTACTCTCTGGGGTACTATGAGATGGCCAGAGAGCTGGAAGGACATTGTGAAGTATACGGGTTCGAATTTATCGGCGACCATGTTCAAGGTCAAGATATGCTGGATCGATATGTGGATGCCATCACGGGTATTCAAGCAGAGGGCCCATATGTTTTCCTGGGGTACTCACTCGGAGGAAATCTCGCCTTCGAGGTGGCCAAAGCCATGGAAAGCCAAGGTCACCATGTCAGCGACCTCATAATGGTGGATGCTATGAGAAAAACATCCAAGGATGAATCGACGCCAGAGCAGCTTGAAGAGATTGTCGAGGTGGTTCTGAACAGCATTGGGGACCAGTACAAATCATTCCTCGCCGATCCAGCTGACAGGGAGCGAGTCAAAGACAAAATGCT
>NZ_CP020028.1:5477500-5537500 GCF_002240415.1 Paenibacillus kribbensis | reverse complement strand
CATCATTGAAAGAGTGCGTAATAGCTCACTGGTCGAGTGACTCTGCGCCGAAAATGTAACGGGGCTAAACACACCACCGAAGCTATGGCTTGATGCTTTGCATCAGGGGTAGGGGAGCGTTGAATGCGGGTTGAAGGTGTACCGAAAGGAGCGCTGGACTGCATTCAAGTGAGAATGCCGGTATGAGTAACGAAAAGATCTGTGAGAATCAGATCCGCCGAAAGCCTAAGGGTTCCTGAGGAAGGTTCGTCCGCTCAGGGTAAGTCGGGACCTAAGGCGAGGCCGATAGGCGTAGTCGAAGGACAACAGGTGGAAATTCCTGTACCACCGTAATCCGCTATGAGCGATGGGGTGACGCAGTAGGGTAGTGACGCGGACTGATGGATGTCCGTCCAAGCAGTGAGGCTGGTGTGTAGGCAAATCCGCACATCATAAGGCTGGGCTGTGATGGGGAGCGAAAATTGCAGTAGCGAAGGTCATGATCTCAGACTGCCAAGAAAAGCCTCTAGCCAGGAGAAGGTGCCCGTACCGTAAACCGACACAGGTAGGCGAGAAGAGAATTCTAAGGCGCGCGGAAGAACTCTCGTTAAGGAACTCGGCAAAATGACCCCGTAACTTCGGGAGAAGGGGTGCCTCGGTAGGGTGAATAGCCCGAGGGGGCCGCAGTGAAAAGGCCCAAGCGACTGTTTAGCAAAAACACAGGTCTGTGCGAAGCCGCAAGGCGAAGTATACGGGCTGACGCCTGCCCGGTGCTGGAAGGTTAAGGGGAGTGGTAAGCCTTCGGGCGAAGCTATGAACCGAAGCCCCAGTAAACGGCGGCCGTAACTATAACGGTCCTAAGGTAGCGAAATTCCTTGTCAGGTAAATTCTGACCCGCACGAATGGCGTAACGACTTGGGCGCTGTCTCAACGAGAGATCCGGTGAAATTTTAATACCTGTGAAGATGCAGGTTACCCGCGACAAGACGGAAAGACCCCATGGAGCTTTACTGCAGCTTGATATTGAATTTGGGTACGATCTGTACAGGATAGGTGGGAGCCGTCGAGCCTTGAGCGCCAGCTTGAGGGGAGGCATCCTTGGGATACCACCCTGATCGTATCTAGGTTCTAACTTGGTACCGTGATCCGGTACGAGGACAGTGTCAGGTGGGCAGTTTGACTGGGGCGGTCGCCTCCTAAAGAGTAACGGAGGCGCCCCAAGGTTCCCTCAGAATGGTTGGAAATCATTCGAAGAGTGCAAAGGCAGAAGGGAGCTTGACTGCGAGACCTACAAGTCGAGCAGGGACGAAAGTCGGGCTTAGTGATCCGGTGGTACCGCATGGAAGGGCCATCGCTCAACGGATAAAAGCTACCCTGGGGATAACAGGCTTATCTCCCCCAAGAGTCCACATCGACGGGGAGGTTTGGCACCTCGATGTCGGCTCATCGCATCCTGGGGCTGAAGTAGGTCCCAAGGGTTGGGCTGTTCGCCCATTAAAGCGGTACGCGAGCTGGGTTCAGAACGTCGTGAGACAGTTCGGTCCCTATCTGTCGTGGGCGTAGGAAATTTGAGAGGAGCTGTCCTTAGTACGAGAGGACCGGGATGGACGTACCGCTGGTGTACCAGTTGTTTCGCCAGAAGCACAGCTGGGTAGCTATGTACGGAAGGGATAAGCGCTGAAAGCATCTAAGCGTGAAGCCCCCCTCAAGATGAGATTTCCCAGTATGTAAGACCCCTTGAAGACGACGAGGTAGATAGGTTGGGGGTGGAAGTGCAGTAATGCATGGAGCTGACCAATACTAATCGGTCGAGGGCTTATCCTAAAGATAGGACGCAATAGAGTTTCGGATCCAGTTTTCAGGGTGTAACACCTTGAAGGTATGTACAAGTGCATACGAAATACGCATTGAAATTCATTCACACGATATGTGATGAATCAAGTTTCAATACGGAAGAATTTGCGAGGCAAATTCATGTTTGGTGGCGATAGCGGAGGGGTTCCACACGTACCCATCCCGAACACGACCGTTAAGCCCTCCAGCGCCGATGGTACTTGGACCGCAGGGTCCTGGGAGAGTAGGACGTTGCCAAGCAACAAACGAATAGAACCATGATCTCAATGAGATCATGGTTCTATTTTGTATACGGCCAAACAATCTATAGAATTGAATTGCTTCTATACTGCTTTCCCAAGTTAGAAATATCCATTTAAGGATGACCTGGTTTATTTGGAAACGCTTATTTATAAAGGATGTCCTTCGTAGGAGTACACTTGTTTGTACAGGGAAATACTAAGGGTTAGGACCGCTGATGGAGGCTTGACACCCCTATACCGCTTTGCTAAGATTGCAATAATATATTTTCAGAGAGCCTTGATTTGTCCATGTCGGACAGACAACAAGACTAATACAGACTAAACATTTGAAGGAGGATCATCTTGGTGTGGGAAGATAAATTTGGTAAGGAAGGCCTTACCTTTGACGATGTTTTGCTGGTACCTCGTAAGTCGGAGGTTCTACCTAAAGAAGTTAGCGTGGCGACTCGTTTGAGTGATAACGTGAAGCTGAATATTCCTTTGATGAGTGCTGGTATGGATACTGTTACTGAGGCAGTGCTGGCAATTGCGATGGCTCGTGAGGGTGGTATCGGTATTATTCATAAAAATATGTCGATTGAACAACAAGCGGAAGAGGTGGATCGGGTTAAACGCTCGGAGAGCGGTGTAATCACCAATCCATTTTCATTGAATCCAGATCACTTGGTATCCGATGCTGAGGCGGTTATGGGGAAATATCGGATTTCTGGTGTACCTATTGTAAACGAAGAAAACAAGCTGGTTGGTATTATTACTAACCGCGATCTTCGCTTTATTCATGATTTTAATCTTAAAATCAGTGAAGTTATGACGAAGGAAGAACTGGTAACTGCGCCTGTAGGAACGACTTTACAGGAAGCGGAAGTTATTTTGCAAAAGCATAAAATTGAAAAACTTCCTTTGGTCGATGATGAAAATTATCTCAAAGGTCTTATCACTATTAAGGATATTGAGAAGGCTATTCAATTTCCAAACGCAGCGAAAGATGTACAGGGGCGTCTTCTGGTCGGTGCGGCTGTCGGTATTTCCAAAGATACATTTGATCGCACTGAAGCACTTGTAAAAGCTGGCGTAGATGTGATTGTCGTGGATTCTGCTCACGGTCATCATATTAACATTATCGAGGCGGTTCGCAAGTTGCGTAGTGCTTACCCAGATCTGACCATTGTAGCGGGCAATGTAGCTACTGGTGACGGAACGCGTGAGTTGATCGAAGCAGGGGCTTCGGTCGTAAAAGTCGGAATTGGTCCAGGCTCTATCTGTACAACTCGCGTAATTGCAGGTATTGGTGTTCCACAAATAACAGCTATTTATGATTGTGCAACCGTAGCACGGGAGTATAATATTCCGATTATTGCAGACGGTGGTATTAAATACTCCGGCGAGATTACAAAGGCCATTGCGGCAGGAGCTTCCGCGGTAATGCTGGGAAGTCTTTTTGCAGGTACGGAAGAAAGCCCGGGCGAATCCGAAATCTATCAAGGACGCCGCTTTAAAGTATATCGGGGTATGGGCTCAATGGCTGCGATGAAGCAGGGTAGTAAAGATCGGTATTTCCAAGATGACGATAAGAAGCTGGTACCGGAAGGTATCGAAGGACGTGTTGCTTATAAAGGGCCACTATCCGACACTGTTCATCAACTGCTGGGCGGTCTACGTTCCGGTATGGGATATTGCGGTACAGCTAATATTGAGGAGCTTCGCAACGATACAAGCTTTATCCGTATTACTGGCGCAGGTCTGCGCGAAAGTCATCCGCATGATGTACAAATTACGAAAGAAGCACCAAACTACTCTTTATAGAGTTCAGCTTTGATAGACTTGACGACAGGCAGAGCGCATTTCGCTCTGCCTGTCTTTTTTTAGAGATACCCCTGTGATAGAATAGACAAGTGTACGCCATTTTATAGAGTTATTGATAAAGTAAAGACACACCAAGACTCTTGAATGAGTGCCTGCTGGATCAGAGATACGAGCATAGTATGCTCATGACAGATCCGAACTTAGAAGATGAAATCCAATGAACGATAAGACACTAAAACATTAATTACATTTGCCTAGTAGAGGCTATAACCACCGCCTCGTTATACGTAGCGGATCGGGTTGAGGTATGAGAGGAGTTTGTATTCATTTGAAAGCGAACAATCAAAAACAAAATAACAAACGCAGTATGATTAAGAAAAGCGTAACTGCTGTTATGGCGCTCAATTTGATGTATATGTCGGTGTTGCCTGTTGTAGGCCATTTCGATCCGACTGTGGCTACTTTTGCCGCGGGAGCGACAACAGAGGCTACTAAAATCACGGGGACAGGCTCCATTAACCCGCCAAGTCTGGCACTACGTTCCGCTATCCTGATTGAGCCTTCCACAGGGCAGGTGCTGCTGTCCATGAACCCGGATGAGCCGCTTCCGCCAGCCAGTATGACTAAAATGATGACCGAATACATCGTGGCTGAGCAGGTCAAGCAGGGTAAGCTCAAATGGACCGACAAGGTAACTGTTAATGAGAACGCTGCTAAGAGCATCGGATCGCGTATTTTTTTGGCTCAAGGTGATCAACATACGGTAGAAGAGCTTTATATTGCCATGGCGGTAGGTTCTGCTAATGATGCAACGGTAGCCCTTGCGGAGCGTGTATCTGGGACGGAGCAGGATTTTGTTAAATTAATGAATGAGACCGCCCAAAAAATGGGCATGAAAAACACGTATTTCATCAACTCTACAGGATTAGACCGTAAGGATATGCCGACAGCCTATCAGCCGAATACAGATCGGGAGACTGTGATGACAGCGAGAGATGCGGCAACACTAGCGAGCAACATTATTAAGGACCATCCGGATTACACACGATTTACGACGATTCAATCCTATAAATTCCGTCCGACGGACAAGGCACCGATTGTTAACTACAACTGGATGCTGGAAGCAAACAAAAATATCACCAACTTTAGAAAGTTTGCCTATCCGGGTCTGGATGGAATGAAAACCGGCCATACGACCAACGCGGGGAACTGCTTTACCGGAACAGCCGAGCGCAACGGAATGCGCCTTATTAGTGTAGTTATGGGAGCAGACTCTGAACCTCACCGTTTTACGGAGACGGCTAAAGTACTGAACTATGGTTTTGATAATTTTGAAGTGAAACAGGTTGTAGCACCAAAGACAGTAGTTAAGGGTATAGAGAATGTGCCTGTCACCAAAGGTAAAGAAACAGAAGTGTCTGTTGTGACCAAGGATGCAGTAAGTTTTATCGTGCCTAAGGGCGCGAGCAATCCTAAGGTAACTTTCACAACGAACATAACGCCGGCAAGCTCTCTCGTGGCGCCATTGAAGCAAGGGGCAAAAGTCGGAACAATCACGTATACGTACAAAACAGATGGCTCGGATAAAGGCCAGGTAAAAACTGTGGATTTGGTTACGACGACGGCAGTGGAAGAAGGCGGCTGGTTCCGGATGCTTTTCCGGGCAATCGGAGATTTCTTTGGTGATTTGTTCCAGAGTATTAAAAACCTCTTCTAATTAGCGAGAGAAACACAATGCACCTTCTTCATTGCTTATTTTGCAGCTAGAAATGATTGTGTATTTGGCGTCGGTGCGGTAAAATATTAAGTTAGAATCTAAACGTAACGCTTACAGGAGGCAACGATATGGAAACGGGAACTTCGCGTGTTAAAAGAGGTATGGCAGAGATGCAAAAAGGCGGCGTGATTATGGATGTCATGAACGCTGAACAGGCTAAAATTGCGGAGGCAGCAGGCGCTACAGCTGTAATGGCTCTTGAACGGGTGCCTTCAGATATCCGTGCAGCTGGTGGGGTCGCTCGTATGGCTGATCCGACGATTGTGGAAGAGGTTATGAAGGTTGTTTCTATTCCTGTTATGGCTAAGGCGCGTATCGGCCATTTTGTGGAGGCCAAGGTGCTGGAATCTCTCGGCGTTGACTATCTCGATGAGAGTGAAGTGCTGACACCTGCGGATGAAGTTTTCCATATCGATAAGCGGGAGTTCACCGTTCCATTTGTTTGTGGAGCCAAGGATCTGGGAGAAGCACTGCGTCGTATCGGCGAAGGCGCATCTATGATTCGTACAAAGGGTGAGCCTGGAACAGGAAATATTGTTGAAGCTGTTCGACATATGCGTTTTATCAACGGCCAAATTCGGAAGGTACAAAACCTGTCGAAGGACGAGCTGTATGCAGAAGCAAAAAACCTCGGCGTTGCTTACGAGCTGCTGCTGGAAGTGCATGAGCATGGTAAGCTGCCAGTGGTTAACTTTGCAGCGGGCGGCGTAGCAACACCTGCTGATGCCGCATTGATGATGCATCTGGGCGCTGATGGTGTCTTCGTGGGTTCTGGTATTTTCAAATCAGACAGCCCTGAGAAATTCGCTAGAGCAATCGTGGAAGCAACCACTCATTATACAGACTACAAGCTGATTGCAGAGGTATCAAAGAATTTGGGTACTCCTATGAAGGGCATTGAAATTTCCAAGCTGGCATCGCATGAGCGTATGCAGGATCGTGGTTGGTAAGGAAAGAAGGGACCGGCATGAAAATAGGAGTATTGTCGCTGCAAGGCGCTGTAGCTGAGCATATACGTAGTGTTGAATGTGCAGGTGCTGAAGGCGTGGCGGTGAAGAAGATCGAACAGCTCGATGAGCTGTCCGGTCTTATCATTCCCGGCGGCGAAAGCACAACCATAGGCAAGCTAATGCACAAGTATGAATTTATAGATGCTATACGTCAGTTTTCCACGCAAGGTAAGCCTATATTTGGTACCTGTGCAGGATTGATCGTGCTGGCCAAAACAATTCAAGGGCAGGAAGAAGCGCACTTGGGACTGATGGATATTACAGTATCGCGTAATGCTTTTGGTCGCCAACGGGAAAGCTTCGAAACAGACTTGAGTATTAAAGGGATTGAGCAGCCGGTTCGGGCTGTGTTTATACGCGCACCGTTAATCATGTCTGTTGGAACAGGAGTAGACGTACTGTCTGAGTACAACGGCGAGATCGTAGCCGCCCGTCAGGGGCATTTGCTGGCTTCATCCTTCCATCCGGAATTAACAGACGATTACCGGTTACATCAGTATTTTGTGGATATGGTCCGCGAATAGCGGAAAGTCAGGTTGTAGTGTAGGAGGGATTACCTGTGTTAGATATAAAGATTTTACGTAATGAGCTTGGTCGGGTTGAAAAAGCTTTACAGAACAGAGGCAAATCGCTGGATCTGATAAAGGGTTTTACAGATTTGGATGTAAGCCGTCGTGAGCTGCTTCAGGAAAGTGAAGCACTCAAAAATCGCCGGAATGTCGTATCTGGTGAAGTAGCCAAGCTGAAAAAGAACAAGGAAAATGCGGATGATCTTATTGCCGAAATGCGTCAGGTCTCCGATCGTATTAAAGAATTGGATGAGCAAGTACGCGAGCTGGAGGTTCAGATCGACGAACAAGTGATGTCCATTCCGAATATTCCCAATGACACAGTGCCTGTAGGTGCCTCGGAAGAGGATAATGTGGAAATCCGTCGCTGGTCGGAGCCGCGTGAGTTTTCATTTACGCCCAAAGCGCATTGGGAATTGGCACAGAACTTGGACATTCTTGATTTTGAAGCCGCAGCTAAGGTAACGGGTTCTCGTTTCACGTTTTACAAAGGGCTGGGAGCACGACTGGAGCGTGCGCTGATTAACTTTATGATGGATCTGCACAGCAGTGAGCATGGGTATGAAGAAATGCTTCCTCCATACATTGTGAATCGCGACAGTCTCTATGGAACAGGGCAACTTCCGAAGTTTGAAGAGGATTTGTTCAAGCTGCGCGACACCGAGTATTACCTCATTCCTACGGCTGAAGTTCCGGTAACGAACTACCACCGCGAAGAAATTATGAATGCGGAGCAGCTTCCAAAGTATTATGTGGCATACAGCTCTTGTTTCCGTTCAGAAGCAGGATCAGCAGGCCGGGACACACGTGGTTTGATTCGCCAGCATCAGTTCAATAAGGTAGAGATGCTCAAGCTGGTTCATCCGGATACCTCTTACGAGGAATTGGAGAAAATGACGAATGATGCTGAGCGTGTGCTGCAGCTGCTTGGTCTTCCATATCGCGTGCTGGCACTTTGCACCGGGGATATGGGATTTACTGCTGCCAAAACGTACGATTTGGAAGTGTGGCTGCCTGAGAGCGGCATGTACCGCGAAATTTCTTCGTGCTCTAACACCGAAGACTTCCAGGCACGTCGTGCGAACATCCGGTTCCGTCCAGATGCGAAGGCAAAGCCTGAATTTGTACATACGCTGAACGGCTCAGGATTGGCTGTAGGGCGTACGGTGGCCGCTATTTTGGAGAACTATCAGCAGGAAGACGGAAGTATTGTGGTCCCTGAAGTGCTGCGTCCATACATGCGAGGCGTCGAGGTTATAACTCCCAAACAGTAGGCATTGCATTTGTAGAAAGTCTGTGGTAAAATAATTTTGTTGCGCCTGAGTTAGTTTTAAAAGGAAGCAGCTTTATCCATTTACCACCTGGAGAGGTACCGAAGCGGTCATAACGGGGC
Organism: Paenibacillus kribbensis; assembly: GCF_002240415.1. Classification (NCBI taxonomy): domain Bacteria; kingdom Bacillati; phylum Bacillota; class Bacilli; order Caryophanales; family Paenibacillaceae; genus Paenibacillus; species Paenibacillus kribbensis. The sequence goes on along the minus strand of NZ_CP020028.1, from coordinate 5,528,873 downwards.
GGTCTTGAAAACCGTTAGAGTGCAAGCTCACATGGGTTCGAATCCCATCCTCTCCGCCATTTTATAAATAATAACCAAGTCATTCAAATACGATAGCTGATGCATTGGCTTTAAACGCTAAGGATCAGGAATCGTGGAGAATGGCTTTTTTGTTGTATAAAAAGCCTGCTTTTTTCACACGTTATCAGATGTGGAGGTGCTGGCATGAATCGAGAAATGACAGTAGATCAGCAAAAGCTGGTAGAAGCTTGGCAGGAACAACTGCCGATTCTTTTGAATTCAGGAGATAAAGTACAGGTACAGACAGATGAAGCAGACAACCGGGCTATACGAATCCACATTAAGGTTGAGGGCCGACAAATGTACTCCTTTGACTTTGCATGCATCTATGTAGATTCCCGAGAAGTGCAGGTTAGCTTGGTCGATGTAGAACGGGATGGTAAGTCGGTGGATGAACGAACAGATATCATCCAACAGCTGGTATCTGATTATACTCGCCATATTCACCAATGTGCTCAGACGTTGCAGTCATTGACGCATTCGTAGTCATGAAGGAATAAGGGGGAAAAGGCTATATGACAAAAGCCAAAAACGGACTGGACAAGAACCTGTCCAATATTGTAGATGATTTGGAGCAGCGTCCTGTTAATAGTCATCAAGCACAGCAGGTTCAGCAGGATCGTAATGACCGCCGTCATCAGGATTCACTAAATCACGATAAAACGGAGGATCTGCACCATCTTTAGTCCTATTTTAAATGGTAATATACGGATTTTATGATGAATCAGCGTAAAGACTGAGAACGGAGGATGCATAAATGGGCAAATCTAAAGCCATTCCTGTTCCCGAGGCACAGGATTCCGGTGGAAGAAACGAAAAACGTGAGCGTAATCATCAGCAGGAGCCGCTGTCCGGTTCTAAAAAGGTGAAACAACGGAATCATGTCACTCACCATAACAGAGAAGGGTCATAAGCATATAGACTTTTTTCCTAAAAATATATTGCATAATACAGTACACCTTGGTTAAAGAACCAGGGTGTCTTTGTGCTTATTGTAAGAAATTTTTCCAATAAGTGTTTCGTTGTTTGAGAAAATGCGGTAAAATAAAGGGTGTGTATTTTTTGGTTAGTATTATAAAAGGGGTTAATTACGAGAGGAGAGAATTTACACAATGAGTAAAAAGTTATCCGTCTTGGTACTCACGATGGTGTTGCTTTTGACGGTAGCCCTGGTAGGTTGCAGCAAGAAGCTAGAACCGAAAGAAGCAGTTACGACTGGTACTGCAAATGCAATGAAGTTGAACTCTTATGAATTCAAAAGTCAATTCACAGTGAAGGATCTGACAATTTCACTCGCTACTCTACCAAGTGAACAAAGTGCAATGATGACCAATATGCTGAAAAATGCAGACATTACGCTGGACGGTGTGTATCAAAAAGAACCTTTGCAATCTGAAATGACGCTCGGCATTCATTTGAAAGGTGATCTCTCCACCAGCTTCACGATTCCAATGGTTATGACTAAGGATAAATTGTACGTTAAAGTTCCGAATATTCCGTTCTACCCGCTTCCACAGGACGTTGTAGGTAAATTCCTGGTTATCGATCCGCAAGAACTGGCTAAGCAATCCGGACAAGAATTCAACCCTGCAGTGATGGATCAGGAAAAATCGCAAAAATTTGCGAACGAAGTGATTGCCGCAATTATGGGCGAGTACGATCAAGCTACGTATTTCTTTGATATTGATCCTAAAGATGCTAAACTGCCACAAGGCGTTGAAGCTAAACAAGTGGTTCAATTCAAAATTACGAACGACAATGTGAAGCAAGCTACTGATACATTTATTACTAAGGCGCTTCCTAAATTATTTGATATCATGTCTAAAGACGAATATGCTGGCATGCTTCAAGTGAAGAAGGAAGAACTGGCTGAAGCAAAGAAAGAATTGCAATCCAATACCAGTGAAGTTAGCAAAAGTTTGGATGAGTTGAAAAATTATTTGACGGTGAAACAATTTGACATTAACACAGCTTTGAACAAGGATAACATTCCTGTGTATCAAGACCTGAATGCTAATGTGGAAGTAAATGATCCGGATACAAAAGACAATATAAAATTGTCTGTAACAGGCTACACGCAATCCAGCAAAATCAATGAAAAGGCAACATTTAAAGTAGGTATTCCAACAGGCGACCAAGTCCTGACAATCGAACAATTGCAACAAAAAATGCAAACTGTTGCTCCTTAACATTCACCATATGATGCAGGAAAACCGCTCGGCTTAACGCCGGGCGGTTTTTGTTTTAATGCTGTATGATCACCCTGTGCAGTCATTTAGGTCTGCCACACGTCATCCTCGGCTAAAAGTCCGAACATCTGGTGATCCTGCCAGGTTCCCTGGATTTGTACCAGCTTGCGGGCAATACCTTCTGGCTGGAAGCCGCATTTTTCCAATACGCGCTGTGAGCGGGCATTATGCAAGAGAGTACCCGCCTGGAGACGGTGAAGGGAGAGCGCACGGAAGGCATATTGTATGGTCAACTTCAAGGCAGCTGTCATATGACCTCGGCCCTGTTCATGCTGATCCAGCATGTAGCCGATATCGGCAAATTGTCCAACTCCACGCACCAGATTGGAAATGGAAATATATCCGATGAGCCGCTCTTCCTTTAAAAGAAAGATACCTAACATGTACCCTCGGTCCTCTTCGGCTTGACGCAGTCTCTGACGGATGTAGTCCTGCTGTTTCTCTAATCTAAAAAATGAATCCTCGTAAAGCGGCTCGTACAGCGCATGTGACTCCCTGTTTCGCATTCTAAGGGCGAGAAGGGATTCACTGTCCTCCAAGCCTAATGGCCGTAAAAAGATACCTTGAGGCGTATTATACAAGCTCATGGGCATGAGCTGATCTCCTTCCATAGGGAGTTTGCAATCAGATGTATAACGACTGACTACGGTTGTGTGGGAGTAAATGCTTCGGATTTCATCCTCAGGATGAAGACGGAGGAAAAGACAACTTTGCGGCGGCTCTCTTTTGCCGAAGATTTCGAAAGAAACTCGTTAGCAACGAGGCGCATTCCTCTTGAAGCACACCACTGGTTACCTCTGTGCAATGATTGAACCGGGGCTCCTGTAATAAATTCATCAGTGTGCCTGCGCAGCCAGCCTTGGGATCTGTGGTGCCATATATCAAGTGGGGAACCCGTGACTGCACAATAGCCCCGGCGCACATCGGGCACGGCTCCAAAGTGACATACAGCCTGCAATCCAGCAGTCGCCAAGCACCCAGATGTTCACTTGCTTGACGAATGGCAATAATCTCTGCATGTGCTGTCGGGTCTGCATCGGTCTCACGCAAATTATAGCCGCGGCCTATGATTTCATTATCTTTTACGATGACAGCTCCGATCGGTACCTCACCCAACGCTTCTGCCTTGTACGCTTCCTGAATGGCTTCTTTCATCCAATAGGCGTGATCCATAATGGTCACTGGGAAAATGCTCCTCTCAAACGCGGAATTATCCAACGAACAAATATTCCGTTGTTAACATGATGTGAATAAAATTGTGGATAACAATATACTTGTCCACAGATATATCCACAATCTATGATAAAACCTGTGTATTTGTGGATTACTTGTGGATGATTATCTTACTATATTGTAGGCAAACGACTCTATATTGACAACACTATACACATGGTGTGTATTTATGTATAACCGGGAAATGTAAATGCTGGTATCACGGCCGTTATTACGGTATCATTGAGTTAGCAATTGCCAGTAATCGCCAGCATACGGCAAGAGGTGAGAATTTAGTGTGTCAATAAAAATCAAAATAACGATTATTTTGTCGGGGTCAGTCCTGTTTATCCTTTTATTAAATATCGCACTTAATTATTACACGACCCACGAAAATCTAAGAAGTGACAGCGAAACGAAAATGGTTCTGACAGCTAAAATTATCGGAGAAGCCATCGAACAAACCCGGCATAGCTGGGAGGAGGTTGATAAACAGCTCGGATATAATCTGTGGCTTTCTGCCACGTTGGCTGCCAATCAGCTAGATCCTGACATCCAAAAAATACAGCAGGAACAACTTCAACAGATAGCCACACGCCATAGGGATATTAATATTTCTTTGATAGTTCGCGATGGGGAGGGATATAGGGTTGTCAAATCCTCAAATCCCAAAGAAGTAACGTCATCCGATCCATTGAATGGACATTGGAAAAATGCAGTCGACCAATTGTATGCGCATGGACAGGCTAGAATGGCGCAAGGACAGAATTTGGACCATTTTTGGACCGGATCATTTGATTACACAGGTTTAAACTCCTCACATATTAATAAATGGGGATTTTATTATGACCAAAAACGAAACTACTTAATTCGAATTTCCTTTCAGTATACTTCAGTACAAAATTTCGAATCCATCCTAAGCCCCGATGAGATCGTAAAGCAGACTCAGCAAGTGGATTATCGCATCATGGAGATTACAGGTATTAACCCTGCAACCTTTGGTGGCGCTACGATGGACAAGAACGGGAACGATTGGAAATACTATTATATGTACAACAAACCGATCCAATTCGGCACCTATCAACTAACTAGAGTGCAGGAGGATCGTTTGGCCGTGTCCAGGGCTATTCTCTCAGGGGAGAGTATTGTACAAGATTGTTATATTAAAGGCCAGCGGGTTCTCGTCAGTTACATACCTTTTTATCCGAGTAACCGTGAAGCCTATGTCATTCGCATTGTTATGAATTATGATACGATTACCTCTGTTATTTCCAAACAATTGATTAGCTTAATTGCCATTTCCATTGTCCTCCTGGAGGTTGTCATTATTGGGAGCTATGTGCTAGCCAGTCTGTTTGTCCGTCCTATTCAGTCCATTCTGGCGAAGGTGAATGAAATGGCCGATGGACATTTTGATACACGGCTAGAAATTAAGGGTGGCCATGAGCTGGCACGGCTGGGTGAGCGTATCAACGCGATGGCCTACAACCTGGGTATGTATACACGGAGACTCGAACAGATGTATGAGGAGAACCGTTCTGTAAAGGAGCATCTGGAATCGGTTATTAATCAGACAGCCGACGCGATTCTTGTGACCGATCAGGAAGATCGTGTCGTTCGGATTAATCATGCGTTTGAAGCCTTATACGGCTGGACCAAGAAAGAATTGGTTGGACGTACGCTGGAATTTGTACCTCCACAACAACAGGCGGAGTATGAACTGCAGAAGGAGAGCCTGCTTCAGGGTGAAAGCATCGTGTCCATTGAGACTCTTAGATTGCGCAAGGATGGAAGTACAGTAGAGATTAGTATGAGCACGTCGCCCATTCTGGATGAGGAAGGCGAAATTGTGGGATTTATCAGCGTCTCGCGTGATATTACAGGGCGCAACCGGATGGAGGAACTGCTGCGCAGATCAGAAAAACTGACAACAGTAGGACAACTGGCGGCAGGCGTGGCGCATGAGATTCGTAATCCGCTGACCACGCTACGGGGCTTTCTCCAGCTACAGCAGCAAAATCAAGTGCTGAATTTGAAGCACAACGATATTATGATGTCTGAACTGGATCGCATTAATTTGATTGTTGGCGAGTTTTTAATATTGGCGAAGCCACAGGCCGTGCATTTTCAGAAAAAAGATGTTCGTTATATTGTGAGCGATGTCATTTCGTTGCTTGATAGTCAGGCGCATCTGCTGGGTATTGTTTTTAACCTTCAGGTCACAGAGGAGCCTGCTCTTGTATACGCTGAAGAAAATCAGTTAAAACAGGTATTCATTAATTTACTTAAAAATAGTATGGAAGCTATGAGTAAAGGCGGTATGATCACGATTCATTTGTTCTTGGAGGGAGAAAGCGTTAAAATCATCATACAGGATCAGGGGACAGGTATTCCCGCAGAAATGCTGTCCAAGCTGGGAGAGCCTTTTTTCACCAACAAGGAAACAGGTACAGGACTCGGACTTATGGTCAGCCAGCGTATTATACAGAGTCATAAAGGCACACTGGATATTGAAAGCACAGAGGGAGAGGGAACGACAGCCCTTGTGCAGCTTCCGATTGCCAAGTCTGAGTAACGGGATGGACGCAGGAGGAAGCGTGACAGTAGAAATGGAGGGTACACAGGTTGCGCATTAACAAGTTTATCAGCGAAACCGGCTTTTGCTCGCGTCGTGAGGCGGACAAGCTGGTAGAGAGCGGCCGCGTGACGATTAATGGTGAAGTGGCAGTGCTGGGCAGCCAGGCGGAGGAAGGCGATGACGTTCGCGTGAACGGCAAGCCATTACGCGAGAAGTCCAATCATGTATATATTGCATTGAACAAGCCGGTTGGAATAACCAGCACAACAGAGAGTCACATTAGAGGCAACATTGTCGATTTTGTGGGACACCCACAGCGGATATTCCCAATCGGACGTCTGGACAAGGATTCAGAAGGTCTCATTTTACTTACCAATGATGGGGACATTGTGAATAAGATTTTACGGGCCGAAGGCAAGCATGAGAAGGAATATATCGTAACGGTGGATCGTCCCGTCACATTATCTTTTGTGCAGGGGATGTCCAGTGGTGTAAAAATACTCGGCCAGCGGACGCTGCCTTGTGAGGTGACGCGTGTATCAGAGTATGTATTCCGTATTATCCTGACGGAAGGGAAGAATCGTCAAATCCGGCGGATGTGTGCTGCTTTCGGCTATGAAGTCCAAAAGCTGCAGCGACTGCGGATCATGAACATTCGATTGGGATCGCTCCAGAAAGGCGCCTGGCGCGACCTGACAGAGGCTGAAAAGCAGGAGCTTGGTCAGATGCTCGATTATACGCTTAGCTAAGCCAGAGGGGCTTCTCGCAGCCTACAGCCCATGAGGACAGGGCAGCTACATGAATCGCTAAACCAAAAGGCACCAGCTGCATAGAAAATGCGGCGGTGCCTTTGCTCATATAACATATGCATGATCAACCTTCACTCGCACTTGAGGTAGGGCTAATAACTTGTGTACCGTTCTGATATTTGCGGAGAACGGAAATCTCAACACGGCGGTTTTTTGCGCGTCCTTGACCATCTTGGTTACTCGCTATTGGGCGATACTCGCCATAACCGATAGATACAAACTTGGTTGGGTCGAGCTGCGGATTGAGCAACAATATACGCAAGAAATTCAGTGAGCGCTTGGCGCTCAAATCAAAATTGGACGGAAACTGGCTGTTGGAGATGGGAACATTATCTGTATGACCCGATACGATCACATCATAGCCTGGAAACTGCTGGAGCATGTCGGAAATTGACTTGGCCAGCTTTCTCGCTTCCGGCTTAACTTCGGCCTGCCCTGATGAAAATAAGGCATTATCGCTAATAGTGATCATTAGCTGGGATTGGTTCAGCTTGGTGTTCAGCAGTGGAGACAGGCCGTTATCTTGAATATACTGATCCATTTGCTTTTTAAGCTTCTTTAATTCTTCCTCTTCCCGCTGGGCGAGCTGCTTTTGCAGTTCAGAGGTAGAAGTGGCTTTGGATTTTAGGGGTTGGGATACCTGTTCTTTATTTTTGCCCATATCCATGGATTGTGACGACGGATTGGCAGCCGATTGATCCAGCACGCCTGTGCCGCCGCTAAAAGCCGCACTCAGGGATTGAGCCATAGTTTCGAATTTTTTGGCATCCAGCGAGCTCATACCGAATAAGACGATGAATAGTGCCAGCAGAAGGGTCATTAAGTCGGAATATGGCAACAGCCAGCTTTCGTCTGCATGTTCTTCATGCGGTTCATGTCTTTTTTTACTCACTGGAATCGCCATCCTTCTGGGTCATACTAGCCCGTTCGGTAGGAGTTAAGAAGATCGCCAGCTTTTGGCTGATGGCAATGGTAGAGATACCCGATTGGATCGAGAGCAAGCCTTCGACCATCATCAGCTTCAACTCAACCTCTTTTTTGGAGAGTCGTTTCAGCTTATTTGACATTGGATGCCACAGGACATAACCAGTAAATATACCCAGCAACGTTGCGATAAAGGCTGCAGCGATGGCGTGAGACAGCTTTTCCATGTCACTAAGGTCGGCCAATGCCGCGATCAGACCTACGACCGCACCGAGAACCCCAAGGGTTGGAGCATACATACCAGCCTGGGAGAAAATCAGTGCGCCGGCGCGGTGTCTATCTTCGGTAGCGTTAATGTCTTCCATCAGAACATCGCGTACGAACTCCTGATCATTACCATCGATAATCATACGCATACCGCCGCGCATAAAGGGATCGTCGATCTCTTCGACCTTGGATTCCAACGCGAGCAGACCTTCACGACGGGTAATGGATGCCCATTCGGTAAATGTAGTGATAAGCTCCTTGCGATCCAGCAATTTCTGCTGGGTGAAAATAATTTTAAACAGCTTTGGCACCCGTTTCATGTCGTCCATCGGAAACGCCATGAATATACTTGCTGCTGTTCCGACAAAAATAATCATGTAAGCAGCGGGATTGTTGACCAAGTTGACGACTGGCGCGCCCTTCAGGATCATCCCGACGACCAGTGACAAAAGCCCGAGCACAAGTCCAATAATGGTTGTAATTTGCATGATACACCTCATCCATGAGAATAGATTTTGAATCCTTTCATGCCGCCGGGGTCGTCCTTGCCCCAAGCGTGTCATTATGAGACGGATTATAATATTTATCGACAAAACTCCCTTTTTTGTTAAGTACGAATTTCCGGTATAATAAGGTGATTATGTATTGCATGGCGGAACAATTGGAGGAAACGGCATGGGAGTGAAGCATGGGCGGGAGTATGAACAAATTTTGAACGAATTGACAGAGGCTGTAGGCCGCATTCCAGACAGCTATGAATTTTTCGAAATGGAAGCAGAAGATTGGGACAGGCTGGACCCGGCGGGACGTCAGGAGGTCAACGAGGCGTTGGCGGAGGATTTGTTTTATGCGCTGGGTACAGAGCCTGTCATTACTGTGGGCAGCGGCGTTGTGATCTATGAGCCAGAGCAGCACCGGATCTATGTTCTCATTGGAGATGAGGAGCTAACGTCGGTCCCTTTAATCTGAAGGCCATCTTATGGATTTATCAACGGGGCCGTGGTAATATGTACACCACTATATTGTAGTTTTGGCCGCATAAGCGGCTGAAAGGCTTCCGTATAAATGGGGAGGAGTCGTAATATGCCTTTTACACAAGAAGAGATTGAAGCACATCTGGAGAAATTGGAGGGCTGGGAACTGGAGGAAGGACGTTGGATCGTTCGGAAATATAATTTTTCCAGTTTTATGAAAGGGATTGCATTCGTGGATGAGGTTGCTGCTATATCTGAAGCATTCAATCATCATCCGTTTATTACGATTGATTACAAGACCGTGACTTTGCGTTTGACCTCATGGGATGATGGCGGTATTATGGCCGTGGATATTAAGGAAGCCCAACAATATAATGAAGCTTTTGAGAAAATGCGTAGCAGTCATTAAGCATGCAGTCATTAAGTCAGTAATGATCTGCTGGATGATGATAAAAGCGCCTTCGCTATACAACAGAGAAGTTGTATGCCGAAGGCGCTTTTATCATAGAGCCTGGCTCTGGTGGTCGGGCTGATATACCATACAATAAAATGGCTTTTTGCCATCCGGAGTCAGTCGTTCATAGGTATCTGTAAGCTCAAATCCAGCTGCCTTGTAGGCCCGGATGGCGCGCTCATTCCAGGTGAGCACCTCCAGATCAATTTCATTCTGCGGATTGCGCCGTCTGGCTTCCTCAGCAATCGCACGGACAAAATCGGAACCCCTGCCTTGTCCGCATCTGTCGGGATGCATTCCAAGACCCAGCCGGGTTACACCAACCATAGGGAAATATTGCGCAAATCCCGTCAGCTTGCCCTCCTCATCCAATACGGCAACATATTGCTCTTGGCGAAGTGTGGGATTCCCAAATTCGACTTCCAGCGCCTTCATTTGTTCCCAGGGCAGCCAGCCGTAGATATTGTAGGGTGGATCATAGCGCCATTCACAGATTGCAGCTGCCTGATGCTCGTCCATCGGTACGATCCGAAAGTTAGATATTGAGGCAGGCATGTCTTCACATCCTCCTTTTACAGGTACTTAAACTGTTAACAACAGATTGTAGACAAGTTACAGAGGAATGGCAAGCGTGTTTACTTTCTCGTTCGCTAAAATTGAAACCTTTTGAGATGTCAGTTCGTTAGTAATCATAATCATTGCTGATGTTGGGGACATAAAAAACCGCAATTCGATTCCGGCCAGAATCAAATTGCGGCTAAGGTTAGCTTGCTATGCGTCAGTTATTCTACATTGTCGTCATCAGGAGTTTCAGAAGCTACGGCGTGGTAAGCGTCAGTGCTCATGATTCTTTTTGCACCGACATAACGGTTAGCATAATAATTTTCGTTCAGTGAGCTAACTACTACACCACGTGAAGACGAGGAGTGAGCGAATTTCCCTTCACCTACGAAGATACCTACATGGGAAATGCCTCTTCCTGTTGTGTTAAAGAACACCAGATCTCCAGGTCTCATTTCATCGCGGGATACGGAAGATCCCATTTTGAATTGTGAACCAGATTGATGCGGCAGTTTAATTCCCAGTTTGTTAAATACATACATTGTGAAGCCGGAGCAATCGAATCCTTCGAGTGTAGTGCCTCCGCTTCTGTAGCTTGTTCCTTTGGCATCTTGGATGATCTGGTCCATCTTAGAGTCTGCATATGCACTGCCGCCACCGAATGTAAAAGATGTAAAGGCAATGGCAAGACCCATGGCTGCGATCGTTAGCTTCTTCTTCAAAAAAAATATACCCCTTCCAATGCCTGCGAGGTTAGCTTAAGGATTCGGTAGAAGGTTCCCCTATGACCACTCTGTTGCGAGATCAATTCACCCAAACTGGTTCCCCCGCTTCCCAGGTGCCAGGAATTAGGCTTAACTTATGATGTGCACCTTGGAGAGCGTATTCACTATAACGAGCTTTTGAGATAAAGGTTACAATAAAGATTACAAAGTTGTTACTATCAGTTCACTGCGACTATTGTAACAAAGTCCGCTGGCTTTGGCAAATGTTTCATCGCAAAAAGTTACAAAAAAAATCTGTCCCTGATATCTCAGGAACAGATTTTGTTAAAAGTATGCAGTTAGGTGCCGTTTGTGTAGGAATGAACAGAGATTTTTCGACAGAGCTCAGCTTCTGCTGGAAATATCGGTATGCCACAGCCGGTATTGAGAGCTGATGTGCCACAGTCTGACCAGACTGGTAACAAAATGATACGATTGCTGGAGAATGAGTGCCAGCATACCCGTCCAAATCATTGCTACGGTGCCGAATAGAGCGAAGACAAGCAGCACACAAGCACCCAGCAAAAATGATATGCCAATAGCTGGGACGATCTGGCGAAAAAAGGCGAGCAAGGACGACAGTATGGCGTGACCACCGACGGTGCCCAACTGCATGTACAGGATGCACTGCCGGATGAACCAGCCATATGCGATCCATCCGATGGCATATGGCAACATATGCAGAAGGTAAGAGGGAGATTGTAGCGCTCCTGCTACAATAGGGTAGAGCCTCGGCATCACCCAGATAGCGGGAAGCAGTAATAGTCCCAGCTCAATGATGTAATAAAGCAGCGATGACAAGCCATGGCGTTTCATTCCACGGAAGAAGGACAGGCTTTGCGGCTCGGTCGCATAGGTATGCAGACTTTGATATATTCCGGCTCTAATGAAGGGAGTGATCAGCATACGCAGCACCGTCGCTCCCAGTAGTACCCACAAGTATATATGCACTTCCCGGTTGTCCATGAGGGCAATTTGGCTTTCCATCCAGAACAAGGTCTTGCCCAACTCGTTATGCCCCTGATCGGGGTAGCGCAGCAGTAGCGGGATTACGGCGGATTGCACCAGCCTGTAGAGAAATATTCCCCACAGCAGCTGATACAGAAACAGAATAATGACAATATAAAATTGTATGCGCACAAGCGCCCAGCCTTCTTTTATAACCGTCCGCATCTATAGACACCTCACCATGACAGACTTCCAAGCAGTGTCTCCAACAGCTTGGTTACACTTATGCTCCAACGAGTTTGCTGCCTTTCGTTCAGTTCGGCCTTCAGGCTATTGTTGATATGCTTGTTCTCCAGCGCAATGGTATATAGCGGATCAACGGTCACGTATGAAACGGGAGAGGCGCTCTTGAGCCGATAAGTTGTGCTTTTACCCGCCCCGTCCCAGGCCTTGAATATCGTTGTCCCATCCTTGAAGGTAAATTGAACGGGGATTTTGGGATAATCCGCACCTTTTTTGCTCAGCGTCACGACCGCTTCATATCCTTTCTCCAGCTTGTGGTTCGTGATGCGATCCACCGAGAAGTCCGCCATCTGGCCGTCATATACATATTGTTCAAAATAGTGGCTCCATGAGCGTCCGGTGACTCTCTCAACGATACGTTGAAAATCCTGTGATGACGGATGTTTGAAACGGTACGTCTGGACGTAAGTGCGCATGATGCGATCCATTTTTTTTATTCCGACCTGACGTTCAATGCCCTGCAGTACCAGCTTTCCTCGAGAGTAGGCATTCTGCCCATACGCTGCAGAGGAGCCATACTTCCATGACTCGCGGTTTAGCGGTTGAGGAGATGCTATCTGGCCTGATTGTAGCGGCAAGTTGGGGGTGAGCCCGTATTCCTGCTCCATAAGTCGTTCCTCTGCATAGGAGGTGAAGCCTTCATCCAGCCACGGTTCCTCAAATTCATTATTGGCTACCATCCCGTAGAAATATTGATGTCCAATTTCGTGAACTAATGTCCGCTCCAGGTTATAGCCGGGGTTCAGGTTATCTGCGGCGGCGGCCGTGATCAGTGTCGGATATTCCATACCTCCGGCGCCATTGCCTGTTTTGGGTGGAACCACGATGGACAGGGTGGAGTATGGATAAGGCCCGTACCATTTGCTGTAATACGAAAGGGCGGCTTTGACTGCGCTCAAATAGCGTCCCTTGAGTTCCTTGTGCGACGGGTCGAGATACAGCTTGATTTTGACACCGGGGACTTCAGCAGAAGAAAAGGGTTCTTCTACGGTTACAAAGTTGGGTGAAGCGGCCCAGGCAAAATCGTGCACGTCATCGGCATAAAATTGATATATTTTCTGTCCATTTTGTCGGACTGCTCCGCGAGTGGGAAAACCGGTTGCGGCTACGATGTGCGTTTCAGGTACTCGAATCCGTATGCTGTAAATTCCAAAATCGGCATAAAACTCGGAGTTGCCATGATACTGATGGAGATTCCAGCCCTCCTCGGCACGCCCGCGCTGTCCTGCAGTCTCATAAACGCTGAGCTTGGGAAACCACTGTCCTGCCATTACAAAATCATCTGTCGCGCCCATCCGTGCGAAAATGGCAGGCAGCTTGACCTCAAACTTCATATATAGTGTAATTTCTTCGCCACCTCGTACCGGCTTGGGCAGACGTACCTTCATGAGCGAGCGGTCATTTGCGTTACCGTCATCCGGTTGTACATATTGAGTACGGTGCAGAAGGGATAAGCCGTCTTCCGTCTTGAGCTCAGTCAGCGTCATGGAGCCGAAGCCGTCCTTGGGCATGGTGTCTCCGCGCAGCTTGCCCCCGGATTCCTTCATAAAGGTGGTATCCATGGAAGAAAAGGCATTTGGGTATAGATGGAGATACAGATCGTTCACGGTTTTCTTCCCCGGATGCTTCCAGGTCATTGTCTCTGTACCTCGCAAAACCTGTCCTTCTTCCAAGGAAACATCAATGTGATACTCCACCACCCTTTTGCTGAGAATTTCTGAGGCAGGCTGTGGAGGATTCTTAGGCAGCTCAGCCAGGATGTTTGCCCCTGAAGGCTTGCCCGTATCTGGCGCAAGCGCAGACTCAGACTGGGAGCCACGTGCTGGTTGGCCTATGGATTGCGGATCGGATGACGATTGTGGCTGCCAGGCAAACCATAACGTCCCTGCGAGGAGACCGAGGGCTAGTGTAGACAATAAAACGATTTTGGTGCGTGCTGGGGTCATACAATGGATACCTCCCGTTGACAAGCATCTACAGCATGTATATGTTTGCTTTCACGAGATTATTAGTTAAAATATTTGTAGTGTAGAATAGAGTGTGAAGACGGAAAATGGAGGCCTAGTGACGCATGAGTGAAAATCAGCCGGACGGCAAAAAACAGATTGCACTGAACATTGTCAGTGGCAAGAGTAAACATAAGGGCTTCGGTGCAGGCTCAATCGATCTGAACAGCATGTCTCCTGTCATCATTGACCAGGGAGAGGCAAAAATTGATATTGGTGCCATGCATGCCAAAAGTAAAGTGGAGCGTGGAATCAAGTTCTCTACGAATAAAGAGGACGTACCGAACGGACGCCAGGTATGGCTGGTATGGGTAGCCGTGGATCGCACGCCCGAAGGACGTATGTATGGCGGCGCGACAGCTTGCGAGATGCTGATTGACGACGAAGCCAAACGCGGCTGGAAAATTCTCGCCGATCACGTCAACCGTATGGATTACGCGCTCAAGCGTCGTTTCATGCTGGAGGATCTCGGCAGTGAGGATAAAGCAGCGCTCAAAAGCCTGCTGATCTCCCATAACGAGGAATGGTGGGACGCTTCGCCTGAGGAATTGAAGCAGGCGCTGGAAGGGTAAGAAAAGCAAAATTGGAAACCTTATTTAAGCTTTGTGATGCTTTCAATTGTAAGCTTTCAGACCTCATAGAATATGTACCGGACAAGTAAAGTGGAAGGGGAAACCAGTAAAACTTTTGAAGAAAAAAACTGTATTTACGTTATAAAATGAGCTATACTGAGATAAGAATAGTAAAGGAGCCGTGCGTCAACACGACTCCAGTGTACAACCACTGCTTAAAGAGCAGTCGGCAGTAAGGTTCAGAAGTAGATCGATACCTTGTGGGGGGCGGTCTACTTCTTTTTCATGTAGGTAAGCAATGCCAGAATGAACATGCCAAACATGATCATTAGGGAAATTGTGTCTTTAACCTCCATGGGCATCACCTCCCTTCGGGGAGACTAGCCGACCGCCCTTTTAGCCGTATGTTGTACTAGCAAAGTATACCACAAAAAATACTTTTTTGAGAGTTATAATACTTAAATGCGTATTTTTTTAATGAGAAGAATAATGAATGGATATACTTAAAACAACCTGACTGAGATAAACGTTATCTTAGCTAGTCTATTTTTGCGGATCATATGAATAAGGGTTAGGCTCTCAAAGCAACAGCATTTTAATTGTCAAAAATATATGAACAGTAGCGCCTTGACATCCTGGACAGGCACTTACTATAATTCAAATAGAAATCGGTTCCAAAATCCGATTTTTATTTATTTTTCCTGTGGAACCGGTTCCTAAAAGAGTGCAGTTAAGTCCTATTTACTGTTTTTGAATATAATCTGTTAAAAAAGGTGGCATCGTTATGTTTAAATGGTTGAAAAAGAAGACGGTTCCTCGTATTGAAGAATTCGACATGATAGCGCCAGTTAAAGGACAAGTGGTTTCCCTTGAAGAGGTTCCAGACCCTGCTTTCTCTACGAAGGCTATGGGGGAAGGCATCGCGATTCACCCGACTGAAGGGAAGGTCATCGCTCCTTTTACAGGTAAGGTTGCTCATGTTATGGAGAAAAGCAAACACGCTCTGATCATTGAACATGAATCCGGAGTACAAATTTTGATACATGTCGGGATTAATACAGTCTCCCTCAAAGGACAGGGCTTTCATCCTCATGTGCAAACAGGGGATAGCATTAAAGCGGGTCAATTATTGATGGAGTTTGATCTGAATGCGATTCAACGGGATGGATTGCCGATCATTACTCCAGTAATCGTTCCAGACGGGCAAGAGATGATCAGTCATGTGGAAATATTGGAAGGTTCATCTACATCTCCAGATGTACCTGTATTAAGAGTTCATTTGAAAGCCTAGTTGGCATTTTTGCTTCCTGCTGCGCATGCTCATAGGGCGGATTTTTTAGGATTTAACGAGTAAAATATGTAGAAAAAAACTAACCAGGAATTCTTGGTTAGTTTTTTCTTTAGAGGAGTGCTATAGAATTAAATCTACTCTAACCAATGGTTTGGAATGCTTAAAGAAGGGGGTAATTTGGTTTTATGATTGCCTTTGGCCGAATTTAATTGCGCTTGTGTAAGAAAAATACTTCCCTCTAGATTAGCCCCACTTAAATCAGCGTCTCTAAAATCTGCACCGATCAGGTCGGTCCTTCTCAGATCGGCATCTCGCAGGTCAGCGGCAATAAGTAAAACTCCTCTTAAATTGGCACCTCTAAGATTAGTGGCTCTTAAATTAGCACCTATGAGGTCTCTGCTCCTAATTTTTTTACTATATTTATTGTGTTCCATGTTTTTCTTGAATTTTTCGCGCACTAACTCACTTGTTTGTAAAAGTAAATCATTAACTAGTGCCCTATGGGTTGGTACATGAAGATCTATAAGGGATTTTGGATCTTGATCCGTAAGTTGCTCGGTTTTTACCATAGCTTCTTGCAAGTCTGTATAGATGGGGTGAGTTTCTTCTAAACTAAGGGCTTCATTTAAGTAATAAAGCATTTCGTGAAGCTGTTGCATGATGGGAAATATATTGAACATTTCCTCGGCTATTGCCGGGTCGTCTCGCCAACTTTTTCCGTTGTATATAACTTGAGAAATTTTTTGGCCTGCCCCAAAGCAATCATATACAGTACAGCCTCGCAAGCCGCTATTTCTTAAATTCTTATGAATATCACAACGATAATCGGCATTCAGGTTCTGACAAGGAGTCCCTCCATCCTTGTTAAAAGCAAAATCAGCAGATTTTGCATAAGGTAAAGCTACACAGCATAGACCAAAACATTTTTCACAATCTGCACTATACAATGAACACACATCCTTTTACTAGCACCTACTAAATGTAATATTACCAAAAAAAGATGGGGCATAGTCTATTGTTTTTTGTATAAACTTCTCGAAGTCCATTAGATAGTTAGAAAAGAAATTGGAATGCATTCGATTGCAAGCTTTCGGACTTAATAGAATATGTACCTGACAAGTAAAAGAGTGAAGCAATAAGTAAAATTTTTGAAGAGAAAAGCTGTATTTACGTAATAAAATGAGCTATACTGAGGTAAGAATAGTAAAGGAGTCGTGCGCGAACACGACTCCAGTATACAACCAATGCTTAAAGAGCAGTCGGCAGTAGGGTCGAACAATAGACCGGTACCTTGGTTGGGGGCGGTCTATTTCTTTTTCACGTAGGTAAGCAATGCCAGAATCGGAAAAACTTAAATACGTATTTTTTGATAACGAATAACCCGTTTGAGACCAGAGTGGTCTTAATCGGGTTATTTTGCATAGAGCCTATAATAAATTAGCCAGGTTATGATTTTGCCAGATTTAATTGCCATGAAACTCCGTACTTGTCCTCAACCCACCCGAATTGTTGGCTTACGGGCGAGGCCTCTAGGGGCATTAGAACTCGGCCTTCCTGCGATAGCTGATCAAACACTCGGTGAATTTCTTCTTCCGAATCACAGGTGACGAATAGCGATAGAGCCGGGGTAAAAGGGTGCTTGTCCTGATGATTTTGGTCAATAGCCATGAAGGTTTGTCCTTTGAGGGTGAATACAGCATGTAACACGGTTCCGTTCTCCTGATGAAGTACGCTAATGATGTCCGACGGCTTAAACACAGAGGTATAAAATTGCATGGCCTCTTCTGCTTGACCGGAGAACATAAAAAATGTTGTAATTTTTGGGCGAGAATTTTGCATAAGGTCAACTCCCTTGAACTGGATAGTAGATGCTACCATTTTTCCTCTTTTTGAATGAAAGTATTCACAATAAATGAAGCTCTTTATGAGGACATACATAGATGTGAAAGGGGGACAACAGAATGATGGACACGACAACAAGGCTTGTAGAAATGCTCGGTTCTGGCAAGAAGCTGGATGCCAGCATCATTTCCGCCAATACGGATGTGGTTGCCCAATATGGGACAAGCGAGGATGCTTGGGAGCTATACCGACTTTTTGTAGACGATCCCTATCATTATATCAGGGGGCTGCTGCTTCAGCCGATCATGAGGTGCGGGGATGCTGCGTTGGCGCAGGATATGTACGAGCGTTACGTGCGGAATCAGGCATCTCCGGAGCATATACCTGATGGTGTGCTGCATGTGTTAGGGTATTTGGGTTATGCGGAGGCTACGGCTGATCTCGTCGCTTGGGTAAACGGGCAATATGGAGCTGCGTCTGTAGATGCCTGTATGGGATTGGTGCATCTTCCATGTGAATCGTATCGTGAACAATTGGCAGCCGAATTGGAAAAAGCGGTGGACCAGAGCTTGTTTAATGAATTTTTACCTTTATTGAGCTTTAAATGCACTCAGGCAGATATCGTCCCACGATTGGTACATTGGGGGGAGCAGCATGCTTCCGTAGACTGTAATGCGGGAATTATTGCTGGTATTGCCTTGTTTGGAGAAGCACAAAAAGATACAATTCAATCTATTTTGTGGAATCCGCTTTGGGAGGCTCATGGAACGGCTACAGGCAGTTGTGTGTGGTCTTATTTGGCTATGCAGCATGTAGGATTAACCTTTAGAGAGCTTATTTGGGACCTACAAAGCTGTGACGTATCTAAAGTAGGTGTGCAGGCATTGGAGTACCGTTTGGATGTGCTGTATGAAATGCTGGAATTAAAGCTGGGGTATACGGCCCGGCCTATTCGATTCGCTCGCAGCAATGAGGAATCTTTTGGTCAGCTATATAGTGATTTGTTTAGCTGGTCTACCGAGCATCGCGATGATTCTATGATGGGCTGGATGACCGAACAGTTGGGCTACAGGCATCGGATGTTGGATCAGTATCATGAGCTGAGAAAACGAGTTGAGATGAAGATGGTGCATGAAATCGAGCTGAGGCATGTCCGGACAGGAAATTAATTGGGTCAGGATATAAGAATTTCTGATGAAAAGAGGCGAAATAGCGGAATGCGTTGACGGTATGGGGATTCGCCCAGTCCACGGGCTAATGTCCTGCATAGGATACATCAGCCTAGAACACAAGGAGTGAAACACATGTCTTTAATGCCACAGGTGCCTTCACAACCAGGCACTCCGGGTCCACTTACACCGTCAGGTCCTTCGATCCCACAATTTCCTGGCCCGCCACCAGGGGGAGGGGGCTTTGCGCCACAGCCGCAGCCGCCTTTTGGCCCTCCACCAGGGCCGGGCCCGTTCTCGCCGCCGCCAGGACCGATGGGCCCTCCGGGACCGGGACTTCAAGCTCAGGCCCCGACTGCCCCGCCGCCGCAATTTACGCCACCGAGGCCACTGGCCACGGCCTATGCTATTGATCCTTTAGCCATCTCCGGTTGCTTGTTCCGCAACACATTTATATGGCTGACGAATGGTCAGCGCTTCTGGATGTACCCTGTCTTTGTGGGTAGAACATCCGTAGCGGGGTTCCGGTGGAATGGTCGTTTTTGGACTTATTTTGGTATAGACACCAACCGGATTGAGGCGTTTAGCTGCTTTTGGTAAGCGCACCTTTGGGGAAAGCGTGCTGAACCGGGTCGTTGCGGCTAATCGTGACAAGAGAGATACATGGGACATATGAGTAAATAAAAGAAAGCAAAAAGACTGAGAGAAGCGCTTATAACGCTCCTTCAGTCTTTTTTGGCTGTTACTCCATCCACCATCGCTTGAAATTGCTCCACCATGATTTCTTTTCTGCCTGCTGCTCCGCTTGGTCAGTCTGTGTCGCTGCCGGTGGGTTATTCTGCCCAGACAAGGTCTCCTTTGGCTCCGTGCCGCTGACGAATACCTCCAGCCGCTTGTCTGGACTGTCTGGTGCAGCCAGCTTGCCGCTGGCCGGATCAATATAGGCGCTGACGACGCCGTCAGGGATAGGGAAGATCTTGGGCGGCACATTCTCCAGCGCTTTCTCCGTATATTGCGCGAAAATCGGTGCCGCCCGCCGGGCATCCTGCGTGCTGATGGCCTTGCCCTTGTCATAGCCGACCCAGACGGCGGTGGACAGCTCGGGCGTGAAGCCGACCATCCACGCATCGGTGTTGGTCGTGCCGCTCTTGCCGGCAACCGGGCGCTTGATCAGCTTCGCGACCCGGTTGCCGGTGCCGCCTTCCTCGAACACGCCTTCCATCAGGCGTGTGAGGACGTAGGCGGAGGCGGGCTTCACCACCTGCACCGGAGCGGCCTGCGGTGCTTCGTAGA
Organism: Paenibacillus kribbensis; assembly: GCF_002240415.1. Classification (NCBI taxonomy): domain Bacteria; kingdom Bacillati; phylum Bacillota; class Bacilli; order Caryophanales; family Paenibacillaceae; genus Paenibacillus; species Paenibacillus kribbensis. Next base: position 5,508,597 of record NZ_CP020028.1, on the reverse strand, counting down.
GCGACCGCCCGGCCGCATCGGTGATGCGCAGCACCGCCACCGGAGCGACCTTTTGCCCGCCGCTGCCGATGACCGAGAAGGCCGAGGCCATCTCGAACGGGCTGACGGGCGATACGCCCAGCGCGAGGGAAGGTACGGGCTTCAGCTCGCTCGTAATGCCCATTTTGCGGGCGAGGTCCATGACTTTATCTGTTCCGATCTTCAAAATGGTGCTTACAGCATAAATATTATCGGATGCTGCAATTGCCCGCCGCAGATCGATTTCGCCCAAATATTTGTCGCCAAAATTTTTGGGCTTGTAGGTTTTGCGGTTGTTGTCGTAGTGGAACAATGTCGGCCTGCTTTCGAACTTGGACGTACTCGTCAATTCGCCGGAATCCAGCGCGCTTAGATACATAATCGGCTTAAAGGATGAGCCGGGCTGCCGGGTTGTTGCAAGCGCATGATTATATTGATTGCCGACATAATTGGTCCCGCCAACCATGGCCTTCACATGCCCGTTGCGCGGGTCCATGGAGATCAACGCTGTTTCCAGTCCGTTGCTGTCCTTCATGCCCTCATTTACGGCCGCCTCGGCCGCCTGCTGCATATGCATGTCCAATGTGGTATAAATGCTCAGGCCGCCATGCTCCAGCACACTTTCACTGATTCCCAGCTGATTCGTTGCAAGCTGGCGGACATAATCGCGGAACCAGGGAGCGGCTTCTACCGTCCGGCGCTGGCTCTCGGGCCGCAGGGCGAGCATTTCCTCATAGGCCCTGGTAGCTTGGGCCGGCGTAATTTTGCCGGTGAGCGCCATGGAATCCAGCACAATTTTTTGCCGATCCTTTGCATTCTTCATATGATTATACGGCGAATAATAGGTCGGTCCCTTCGGAATACCTGCCAGCAGGGCGCTTTCAGCCAAATCCAGATCTTTTGCGGATTTGCCGAAATACATTTGCGATGCGGCTTCAATGCCGTAGGCACCGTGCCCATAATAGATTTCGTTCAAATACATTTGCAGCAGCTCGTTCTTGGTGTACTTCATTTCAAGCTGTGCAGTATAAATGGCTTCCTTGGCCTTGCGTGTCCACGTTTTCTCATGAGACAGGTACAGATTGCGTGCTAGCTGCTGTGTCAGCGTGCTGGCTCCTTGCGACATATCCCAATGGGTCAGATTGACAAGCACGGCCCTGCCCAGGCCTTTGAAATCAAAGCCGAAATGATCGTAAAACTTCCGGTCTTCCACAGCCAGCGTAGCTGCAATCAGATCGGGTGAAATTTGATCCAACTGGACGGGAATAGATTCCTTGCCTCCGGCAGAGAAGGTGGCAATGACTTGGCCCTGGCTATCGAGCAGACGCGAATTCCGGTCCGTATCCGCGAGCGGGAGACTGGTGGTATATAAATAGGCGAGCAAAATGCAGGCGGCGATGACCGTCAGAATGGTGAGTGACAGCAGTCCCCGAAACCATCGAAGCCAGAGTGGCTTGCGTTTGGGAAATTGCCCGGTTGTAGCGGCCATCTTGCCACCTCCTTCCATGGTTGATGTTCTCAGTATGGTCAATCCGAAAGCGTCTATTCATCAGATGCGTATACGTATGTATTTTAAACATGCTTGAGCCTGAAAATGCCTTTGCAGTCTATCCAGGTATCTTTTATGATGCAAAAAGTGTGAAAGCACAGCGTGTTTGGTACAATAAATATAGCAAACTCGGCGTTTGCGTGTTGCATATATAAGGAAAGCCAACGTTTATGCTGGCGCGACTGAGATGTAAAAGCGCGACCTGGACGATACAGGGATGGCCGGACACATACTTTGATCAGAAAGAAGGTTGATATGATGGACTTGTGGTTTACGGAGAAGCAAACCTCCTCTTTCGGCATTACAGCAAAAATCAAACAAACGTATGTCTCTGAGAAAACGGAGTATCAGGATCTGGCGATGATCGAGACAGAGGAATTCGGCAATATGCTCGTACTGGATGGTATGGTGATGACCACCGTGAAGGATGAATTCGTTTATCATGAAATGGTAGCACATCCCGCTCTGAATACCCATCCGAATCCGAAAAAGGTACTCGTTGTGGGCGGCGGCGATGGCGGCGTCATTCGTGAGGTTATCAAGCACCCAGAGGTGGAAAAGGCTGTGCTGGTTGAGATTGACGGCAAGGTGATCGAATATTCCAAAAAATATTTGCCTGAAATCGCCGGGAAGCTGGATGAGCCTAACGTGGAAGTGCTGGTCAATGACGGATACATGCATATTATTGAACATAAAAATGAATACGATGTGATCATGGTTGATTCGACAGAGCCGGTTGGTCCGGCAGCCCCGCTGTTCGAGCGCGGATTTTATCAAGGCATTTTTGAAGCGCTGAAGGAAGATGGCATTTTCGTGGCGCAGACGGACAACCCTTGGTTCAAGGCTGATTTGATTCAGAAGGTCAACAAGGATGTGAAGGAGATTTTCCCGATTGTACGTGTGTACGGAGCGAACATTCCGACCTATCCGAGCGGTCTATGGACATTCACGCTGGGCAGCAAGAAGTATGATCCGCTCGAAGTAGACGAGACGCAAATTCCAGAGATGGATACGCGGTATTATAGTCCACGTTTGCACAAGGCGGCGTTTGTTTTGCCTAAGTTTGTGGAGGATTTAACGAAGTAGGGAGCAAAGCGAGCTGGATATACATCCGACGATTTTGCAAAATCCTGATCCAAGTAGAAGCGTGTTATGACATAAAATAAATGTAACTGATAGGTTAAGAAGCGTCGCAGTGTTCTATATCGCTTGTTTTTAGGTGAAAAAGAGCGCTACAGACGCTTTTTTGTTGTGGATAAAATTGAAAATAGGCATGAAAGTCTTACTGGACACTGAATTTCCTTTAAAGATAAAAGAAGGAAATTTAAGGGTGTGTGTAGAATATACAAAAAACCAGACATTTGACAGAATTGTAATATCAACAGGGGAGGTTTGGTTATGGAAATACATAACTCGGCAATGTACCAAAGAGGGGGAAAATTTTTTGATCAAACGCTCTTTTTATTATCTATGGGGATCCCAGACGGTTTCCAATGTGGCGGATATTATTTATCTGCTGAGTATCGTGGTATTGGTGTTTACTTCAAGTGATTCATTAATGACGACCATTTTGATCCCGTTGTTTCGTTTGTCTTCGCAGGTTCTTAGCGGGCTGGTGGCACCGATTATTCTCAGTCGCTTCCGGTTGAATCGGGTTCTGTTGTTTTCTCAGCTAGGGCAGTTTGTAATTTTCACGCTGTTATTGTTGTACCTGTGGAATACGCCTGGGCAGAAGTCTTTTTTCTTTATTTTTATTATGGTATTCGGCATGTCTTTTCTGGATGGATGGACCAATCCTGCTCGTAATGCGTTGGTTCCTCGTCTGGCTACGGGTGAAGGACTCATGCGCGCGAACGGTATGGTGTCAGTCAGTGATCAAGTAGTTAAATGCGCAGGCTGGGCACTAAGCGGTATTGTCATTGTCTGGCTAGGCTCGTTGAATACGCTGATGGTCGCATCGTGTTGCTATTTCGTGGCCGCTATCGTCACGTCCTTCATCCGTGATCCGCTGGTACAAGAGGAAGTACGTTCTGAATCGTCTGATCCTTCTTCGAATGAAGCTGGGTTGGCCCAAGAGAAGAAGAAGGGGGCATACTGGAAGGAGCTTGGAGAAGGGTGGAAGATCATTTGGCATAACCGCCGCATCCGTTCTCTGATGATCGTGGATAGTGTGGATACCATTGGAGGAACCTCGTGGGTTGGCGTGTTCATCCTGGCATATGTGACACAAGTGCTGCATCAAGATGAGAGCTGGTGGGGCTTTATGAATGCCTCCTTTTTTTCGGGCATGATTTTAGGCGGGCTTCTCGTCGTTGGTTTGGTGAAACGGTTACAAAAGAACAGCTTTCTGTATATGCTGGGGGCGTTAATGGTATATGTACTGATTACCGTTGTGTTTGCGCTCAATACGATCCCGGTCGCTGCACTGGTTCTTTTTGCAATATCCGGTATACCCGTTCAAATGGCTGGAATTATTCGCCGAACCTTGCTGCAAACGAGCGCCCCAGCGGCTCAGCTCCCCAAAGTAATGGCGGGTATTGATGTGCTTACGAATCTCGCCTTCGGTCTGTCTTTGCTGTTCCTGGGTTGGTATGCAGACCGCTTCGGAATGGTACAGGTGTATCTGCTGGCTGCGGTTATGACGACCATTGCTGTCTTGATCGGCTGGTTCTATCGCAGGGATTTTCAGGAGAATGAGCAAGTGGACCATCCAACCGCTACAGGCGCAGGGATTTGAAGCTGAGGCATTCGTATGACAGGTCATATTGGCAGGTGCCATGTTCCTCTCCACGCTACAACCCAAAAAGCCGATTGCATCAGAGCAATCGGCTTTCCTCCTCAACCCGTCCTGCTAGGCTGTAGTAAACTGGCTATTATAGAGCGAGGCATAATGGCCACCGCTTGCAAGCAGCTCCGCATGGGTTCCACTTTCGACGACATCACCGTTTTTCATGTATAAAATCAGATCTGCTTCACGAATGGTCGATAGTCGGTGGGCGATCACAAAGCTGGTTCGTCCGGCGATCATTTTCATAAATGCTTTTTGGATACGCGCCTCTGTCAGGGTGTCTATGCTGCTGGTCGCTTCATCCAGTATAAGCATAGGCGGATCTACCAGGATCACCCGCGCAATGGTGAGCAGCTGCTTTTGCCCTTGGGACAAGTTGTCGCCTGAGCCGCTGATGACGGTGTCATAGCCATGAGGCAGACGTTTAATGAAGCTATGCGCATTGGCAGCTGTTGCAGCCGCGATGACTTCTTCTTCTGTGGCTTCCGGCTTTCCGTAGGCGATATTGTCCCGAATGGTGCCGCTGAACAGCCATGTATCCTGAAGCACCATGCCAAAATTCGTCCGCAGGCTATCCCGGGACATGTCGTTGATATTCACTCCGTCGATGGATATGGAGCCGCTGTCCACATCATAAAACCGCATGAGCAGGTTGACGAGTGTCGTTTTGCCTGCCCCGGTCTGACCAACAATCGCGACCCGGGTACCTGGCTTAACTTCCAGACTAAAGTCCGTAATCAGTGTACGTTCCGGGTTATAGGAGAATTTGACATGATCAAAAAGAATCGTACCTTTGCTGCGCTCCAGTTGCACTGCGTTTGATTTTTCCGGCTGCTCTGGCGGCGAGTCCAGGATGGCAAATATGCGCTGAGCGGAAGCTGTAGCCGATTGGAACTGGGTAAGCACACCCGTAATTTCATTAAAAGGCTTGGCGAACAAATTCGTATAAATCAGAAAGCTCGACAACCCGCCTACCGAGATCACACCCAAAATGATGGATATACAGCCAATCATCGCGGTAACGGAAAAAGTCATGTTGTTTACCAATCGGGTGGAGGGGTTCGATAATGATCCATAGAATTGTGATTTTACCCCGGCTTGATACAATTGCTCGTTTTTGGCGGAAAACTCCTCGAACGTGCGGTTTTCATAATGAAAGGCGGTCACCACCCGCTGTCCGCCGATCATTTCCTCCACGTAACCGTTCAGGCTTCCTAAAATTTTGGCCTGTTCGCGGAACATGCGTTGGGATCTTGTGGTAATAAATCTGGCCACGCCATATGTGACGGGGGCTGATACAAGTACCACCAGCGTCATCATGGGACTGATATACAACATGAGTACAATGGAGCCTATGATGGTAACAATTCCGGTAATCAAGGTAGAGAAACCTTGTAACAATCCATCTGACACAGCATCCATATCGTTCACAAATCGGCTAATGCTGTCTCCTTGAGGGTGATTGTCATGGAAGCTTAGCGGAAGGATGTTAAAATGATCAAATAACTCCCGCCGCATATCATTTACCGTCTGAAAAGCAATCCGGTTCGTCAAATACGTGAGCAGCCAGCTAAACAAACTGCCTGTGGCATATACAATGCCTAATCCGGCTAGAATTTGTGCGACACCTTTAAAATCCACGACTCCCTGACCCACCATATGGTCGATGGCCCGACCAATCATATAGGGACCGATCAGACTGGCAAGCACACTGATAATCGCACAGACGACGACCCCGAATGCTGTATTCTTATATTGATTCACATAGGTTAACAGTCTTTTCCACGTTTCCTTGCCGCTCATTGATCTACCTCCTGCGTTGAGAGCTGAGAACGATTAATTTCCTTATATATATCCGAGCTGCTCATCAACTGATCATGTGTGCCGATGCCGGCAATCCGTCCTTCATCAAATACAATAATTTTATCGGCATGCTGCACGCTGCTTACTCGTTGCGAGACCAGCAGGACCGTCATATGGGTGCTATGGTCCCGTAGCGATTGACGCAGGGCGGCGTCGGTTGCAAAATCAAGTGCGCTTGAGGAATCATCCAGAATGAGGATTTGCGGATTCCCGACAATAGCTCTTGCAATCGTAAGTCGCTGCTTTTGGCCACCCGACAGATTAAGACCACCTCGGGTAATCGGGGCATCGTATTTTTCAGGCAAGCTGGAAACGAACTCTTCCGCTTGAGCGATGGCGGCCGCCCGCGCCACTTCCTCATCGGTGGCGTGTTCATTGCCCCAGCGAATATTATCCGCTATGGTGCCGGTGAACAGCAGCGCCTTCTGCGGGACAATCCCGATCTTTTGCCGCAACTGCTTAAGCTTGTAATCCCGGACATCGATTCCATCGACCCGTATACTGCCTTCCACCACATCATAGAATCGGGGAATGAGGTTCACAAATGTAGATTTTCCCGAGCCTGTTCCTCCAATGATGCCGACCGTTTCACCCGGATAGATATCCACGTCTACATCGCTTAGCGCCATTTGCCCCGTTGTATTGTAGCCAAAGGAAACATGGTCAAAAGAGATAGCTGGTACGGTGTCTTGTGGAGATACGCGACTGTCTGCTTCATCTCTGTGTTGAGCAGACACTGGAGCTGGCTGACCTCCAGATGTGACAGCATCAGAGATAGAAGCCTGCGTATCCAGCACTTCCTGAATCCGTGCTGCTGAGGTGGCGGCCTTGGTGAACAAAATAATTAAATTGGTCACCACAATCAGAGCCAGTAAAATCTGCGTGATATAATTAATAAAGGCTATAATTTCCCCTTGTGAAAGAGATCCGTATTGGATATGGATGCCCCCGATCCACAGGATTGCAATAATGGCTCCGTTAACCACCAGCAAGGTGGTCGGACTCAGCAAAGCGGAAATACGACCGACACGAATGGCCGTCTGGGTCAGATCATCGGAGGCTGTAGTGAACTTTACTCGTTCAGTTCCTCTTTTGGCAAAAGCCCGTATGACCCGTACTCCGGTCAGATTTTCGCTTAGCACCAAAGCGATTTTATCCAGCTTTGTCTGATATAAGCGGTAGAGCGGCGAAGCCTTCGTAATGACCAGATATAAAATCAAACCCAGGATCGGCGTAGCCGCCAACAGCACCAAAGCCAGACGGAAGTCCAGGATCATCGACATAATGATAGCTCCGATACAAATAAAGGGAGCGCGAATAACCAGACGAATCAGCATCGCCACTGCCGTCTGGAGCTGATTAACATCGTTTGTAATTCGGTTAATAAGCGAAGGTGTACCAAACTTATCGAGATCCGCATAAGAAAGCGAAGAAATGTGCTGAAACATCGTATTGCGCAGCGTCGTACCAAAGCCCTGAGAGGCCCGGGCTGCATAAAACTGACACACCATTGAACTGCCGAAGCCCAATATGCTCATAAGCAACATCAAAAGGCCCATCTGCCACACATAATGGGTATCTTCTTTGCCAACGCCATGATTAATCATGAGAGCAACCATGGTAGGCAGCAATAGTTCCAAGATGGCCTCAACGAGCTTGAACAGGGGCCCAAGGATGCTTTCCTTTTTATAAGGCTTCAAAAAAACAGCGAATTTCAGCAAATAAACCATCACCTAACCTAAATAATATATAAAGCCTGTTGACCCAACGCGATAACTGAATTGATTATGGCATATCCCAACCTATATGAATAATATTTAATATATATTAGAGGTATATGTATTACATATATCAGTACCGGAGGTTCAGGATGGAATTGAGACATCTCAAGTATTTTTTGGCGATTGCAGAAGCCGGACAAATTACGGCAGCAGCGAAAAAGCTGAAAATAGCCCAGCCTCCCTTAAGTCAGCAGCTCATGCAGCTGGAGGAGGAGCTTGGTGTGAAACTCGTGCATCGAGGTCCACGAAGCCTTCACCTGACGGAGGCGGGCATCATTTTGCAGAACAGGGCCAAGCAGATTTTGGAACTGACAGAGGCTACGACAAGAGAAATCAATGATGTTGCCATGGGCATGAAGGGCACCCTTACGATTGGAACCGTCTCCTCCTCCGGGGCAGCCCTGATGAAGGACAGGCTTTCCGAATTCCATAAAAACTATGCGGGTGTAAAATTTGAAATTCATGAGGGAAATACGTTCATGATCCTCGACCTTTTGAACAAGGGAATTGTAGAGGTTGGTATTGTCAGAACACCGTTCAATACCACCGATCTGGGCTGCAGATATGCAGCCTCCGAGCCAATGGTCGCAGTAATGACAGAAGAGCACGACTGGAGCCCTGATCAGAAGACCATCACATTGTCAGAGTTGAAGAACAGGCCGTTAATTGTATACCGCCGCTTTGAGCAATTGATCCACGATACCTGCATGAAGCATGGCTTTGAGCCGAACTTCTTTTGCAAAAACGATGATGCTCGCACCACGCTTCACTGGGCTAATGAAGGGCTGGGTATCGGCATGATTTCGCGGTCTGCGTTGTCACTGGGCAGCAACAACCAGTTAATCGTGAAGGAAATTATGTGTGAAGAATTGCATACTCGTGTAGCGGCTGTGTGGCTCAAGGATAAATACATGTCATCCCTGGCTTCGCGATTTATCGAAAGTTTTAGCCGGGCATCCGATGAGGACAACCTGCGGTAGCTGATTTTTTTAAGAAAAACTCCCGCTAAACGCGGTCTGGCTTCCGTGAAAGTACGTCGATAGACGTTTTTCTTATGTATGAAAGCATCTTTTTGTAAAATCTCATTTGAATTGCAAACGGGAACTGGATATAGTAGTACAGTAGGATAGCGATAGAATGGAGTTTTGAACACATGCCACACAATGCGGAGGTCCAAATCCGTCTTCATAGTCATCATGATGGGGAAGATGTGGTTCAGGAGCTTTCCGGAGAAGCCATCGTGCGTGGGAAGCATCTATATATAAGGTACGATGAGCCGGCAGAGAGCCCTCAGGGGGGAACGATACGGAATACGGTCAAAATCGGACCTGATGAACTTAAACTGATCCGTCACGGTGAGGTGCAGTCGGAGCAGTCATTTGCGCTGGGGCGCAGATTGCCGGGATTTTACCGATCACCTTTTTTGAGCCTGAACATGTCTGCGCATACGCAGAAGCTTGATATTCGGATGGATGGATTTACCGGATATGTGAGCTGGACCTATGATTTGTACGTATTTGAGGATTTCTCGGGGCATTTTGCCATCAGTTTGCATATACAGGAGGAGCAACAATCATGACAAGCAATCCACTGGAACTTATTAATCAAAAGGTGACTTCGGCCATCGAGGCCGCGATCCTGGCTGCCGGAATCGTGAGCCGCGAAGAGCTGCCGACCATTACGCTGGAGGTGCCAAAGGACAAATCACATGGTGATTTGGCTACCAACGCGGCGATGCAGCTTACCCGTATTGCGAAAAAAAATCCGCGTCAAATCGCTGAAGAGCTGATCGCAAATATGGATCTGGCTGCCGCTTCTATTGAGAGTGCAGAAATTGCCGGACCTGGCTTTATCAACTTTCGCCTGAACAAGAGCTACCTGTATACAATTATTCAACAAGTACAAGAGCAGGGAGCAGATTACGGACGTGTGCAGGTAGGTGCAGGCAAAAAGGTCCAAATCGAATTTGTCAGCGCGAACCCGACAGGCAGCCTCCACCTGGGCCATGCGCGTGGCGCAGCAGTTGGGGATGCTCTTTGCAACGTGCTTGATTATGCCGGATATCAGGTTACTCGTGAATACTACATTAATGATGCGGGCAACCAGATTTACAACATGAGCCGTTCCATTGAAGCTCGTTATTTGCAGGAACTGGGACAGCCTGCGGAGATGCCGGAGGACGGTTACCATGGTGAGGATATCATCGGGTTTGCCAAAGAGCTGGTGGCCGAGAAGGGTGATGCTCTGCTGTCCATGGAACCCGGGGACCGCGCCGCTTATTTCCGTGAATATGGTCTGGAAAAGGAACTGAACAAGATCAAGCGTGACCTTGAACGATTCCGTGTACCGTTTGACTCCTGGTTCAGCGAAACATCGCTGTACGACAACGGCGAAGTGCTCAAGTCGCTGAACGAGCTCCGTGATCGCGATGAAATCTACGAGAAAGACGGGGCTACGTGGCTGAATACGACCAAATACGGCGACGATAAAGATCGCGTTTTGATCAAAAATGACGGTACCTACACATACCTGACTCCGGATATCGCTTACCACAGCGACAAATATGCTCGTGGTTATGACACGATCATCAACATCTGGGGCGCGGATCACCATGGCTACATTCCACGGATGAAGGCAGCTATGGAAGCGCTGGGGAATGACCCGGATAAGCTTAAAGTGCTGATTGCCCAAATGGTCAGCCTGTTCCAAAACGGGGAAAAGGTGAAAATGTCCAAACGTACCGGCAAGGCCGTGACGATGGAAGATCTGATGGAAGAAGTAGGCGTGGATGCGATTCGTTACTTCTTCACGATGCGCAGCATGGATTCGCATCTGGATTTTGATATGGATTTGGCGATTTCTACCTCCAATGAAAATCCGGTATTCTACGTGCAATATGCTCACGCACGTGCGTGCAGCGTATATCGTCAGGCCGAGGAGCAGGGCATTGCTGTACTGCCACTGGCAGAGGTAGACCTGTCCAAGCTGACGGCTGAGCATGAATATGACCTGTTGCGCAAAATCGGCGAGCTGCCGGAAGAAGTGGCTGTAGCAGCTGCGAACTTTGCGCCGCACCGTATGATTCGCTATGTCTACGAGCTGGCTTCACTATTCCACAGCTACTATAAGGCAGAGCGCGTTATCACCGAGGATGCTGCTCAGACGCAAGCTCGCTTGGCGCTGTTTGGCGCGGTGCGTACTACCATTGCCAACGTACTGAAGCTGGTGGGTGTGTCTGCGCCGGAACGTATGTAAATGCCGTAACGATAAAAGGAACCGTCCGTATCATCCTGAACAGGGTGGCACGTGCGGTTCCTTTTTATATGGAAGCAGCTTGGCTTAGTACCGTTCCAGCACCAGATTCGTTTTCAGGGAATCGGCAGGAACCAGCCATCCCTTGGATTGCAGCAAGTTGATCAGCTTGGCGCGGTTGCTGGCCGCAGTGCTGTAGTCCGAGGTTTTAAAAGAAATTTCGATGATGGTATCCGTGCCGGACCCGTTCGCACTACGGATAGGCCAGACTTCAACGTCGGTATCCAGTCCTTGGAAGCTGCCTTCATATTTGCTGACCTGTACCGGACCGCGTACTCTGGAGTCTGCCAGAGCTTTCTTGCCCCAGTTGCTGGATTTCCAGTTTTGCAGCTTGCCTGGAAGATTGTCCAATAGTTGCTTTAACGCCTGATCCGGGGAAGGAAGAGTTAATCCTTTGGAAGCGTTCGTTTTTTTATCATTGGAAAAGCTCAGTGTCTGTTTGCTATAACCCCAATCCACCTCAGCATCATAGTTATCGTCGGATGCGCTAAAACCTTCTTTATTGGCTTGAGTGAGAGCCGAGTCGATATCTCCGTTCGTGACCGTGTACCGCTTCTTGTAGGTTAATTCATAATTCTTTTTATCCTCTTTTTTGCGAAATCTGACGTTCCAGCCCTCACCGTTCAATTGAAGCTGATCGGTATCGAAATACTCTACGCTCAATCTTTGCACCTCATCGTTAATTTGGAACTCATTTACTATGCTGCTTTTCAAGGAACCATCTGCGTTGAGAACCTGAGCTGTATCCAGCAGCAGCTTTACCTCATAGCTTGGAGTGGCATTAGCTGCGGCCTGTACAGGCTCGGCCCCCTTCCATCCCGTTATGAGCAGTGCTGCGCTCAAGGTTAAGACCGACAATACTTTTGTAAAACGAAGACCCGTTTTCATTCCATCCTCTCCTCTTCGTCCGAATAGTAGGTACACGCTACACTTTACGGGCTCATTGTCAGTCGTATGTCAAGGCAAGGGGGGGATCCGGTAAAAAAATAACATAATTTCTATATGACGGGTAAGATTTAATCTTGGTTCGATGACAAATATTCAGCGAAGCGGCGAATCAGTGCCGAACGGTGGCGATCTTGGTTGCTGACCATATAGATGTACCTTTCAACACGGTGACCCGGAATGGGCCGGATCACCAGCAGCCCGCGTTCAACCTCCGACTGTACGGCAATGCGGGAGACGAAGGAGACGTGTTCTCCCAGCATGACCGCCTGTTTGATCGCTTCAAGCGAATCCAGCTCCAAATAGGAGGGAAGACGACGTCCGCCATGCTCCAGCCATTTGTCGGTCATGTGCCGTGTGCTGGAATCTTTGCCGTGCAGCACGAAGGAGGAAGAAGCGATACGCTCGGGCGTAAGCCCGACTTCGCTTGCGAGCGGGTGGCCGGGTGCGCAGATGAGTACCAATTCATCCTCGCTCAAGGACTCCGGCACCAGTGTTGGCGTTTGAAATGGCTCTGCCGAGATGACACCCAGGTCAATTTCGTGGCGAGCGAGCATGTCCTTGATCACCGGAGCCGTTTTCACTGACAAGGAGATGTTGATCCCCGGATGCTCACGGGCAAAACGGTGCAACACAGCAGGAAGCACATAGGTAGCGGGGACGTAGCTTGCTCCAATTCGAATGCTTCCCCGCTGGAGCGTGTCGAATTCGCAGACGACCCGCTTTGCCTCGGCAGCGAGTGCGTTGATCTTGGCGGCATAGTGGAGCAGCGCATGACCGGCATCCGTCAGGATGATCTTGCCCATCCTTGTGTCAAACAGCTTTACACCGAATTCGCGCTCCAGATTTTTCATATGAAAGGTAACGGTTGGTTGTTTCAGACCGAGAAGCTCGGCCACGGTAGTAATTTTATGGTGCTTGTCCAGCAACTCTACAATGTGTAGCTTTAGAAGACTCAAATTCACTTGGGATGCCCCACTTTCTGATTGGTTGGAAACTTATGCTTGCCTTTGGTGCCATGGTATCAATCCCCTCTATATAGATTAAATCTATGAGTATTAACACTATTCATTGAAATAATTAATTTTGTTTTAACTTTCCAATAACACAGGCGGCGAATTCAAGCTTTACACTGGGGTCAGTCAGAAGAACAGGCGGGTAATGCGATGAATCAGGATCTATATATTCAAGGGTTGAGTAAAACCTTCGGTCATATGACCGCATTGTACGAGACCAATCTGCTTGTGCGGCGGGGGAAATTCACAACACTGCTCGGTCCGTCCGGCTGCGGGAAAACAACGCTTCTGCGCATGATCGCCGGGCTGGAGACACCAGATAGCGGCACGGTCACGTTGGGAGAGGAAATTCTGTTTTCGGCTGAACGTAAAAGGGATGTGCCTGCACATCTTCGTCATTTCGGCATGGTATTTCAGGACTTTGCGCTGTGGCCGCATATGACGGTGTTTGAAAATGTGGCCTTCGGCCTGCGTGCAGGCAAACAGGCAAAACGGTCCAGTCGCGGGCGCGGCAACGAGCTGCGAACAGCTGTCTTGGAGGCGCTCGACAAGGTCAGACTGTCGGGGATGGAGGATCGGTATCCTCATCAGCTGTCTGGTGGTCAGCAGCAGCGGGTCGCTTTTGCCCGCGCCGTTGCCAATCGGCCCCGGCTCGTACTGTTTGATGAGCCGCTCAGTGCATTGGATGCGGTGTTGCGGGAAGAAATGCGCATTGAAATGCTGTCGCTGGTGCGCGATCTGGGTCTGACCGCCTTGTACGTCACCCATGATCAAGTCGAGGCTATGTCGATGTCTGATGAGGTGGTCGTCATGAAAAACGGGCATATATTACAGACGGGAACGCCGGAGGACATCTATGGTCGTCCAGCTCATCCAGAGGTGGCGAGGTTTATCGGCAAATCGAACTGGCTGGAGCCGGAACGGATGCTCTTCCGCCCTGAGCATGTCCGCTGGGAACAGGATCAAGCAGAGCAGCATGCTTTTATAGTAGAGGTTCAGCATGTCAGCTATGTGGGGGAGCGATACGAGATTCGTATGCTGGCTGAGAATGGGGAGCTATGGAGCGCTTATCATTCTACCCGCTTGTCCATAGGGGAACGAAAGCAAATTTGGGTATCACCGCAGTACGTCCACCAACTCGAACCATAGGAAAAGGGGTATACACAAGATGATGAACAGACATGTTTTTCGTACAGGTTGGAAAAAAGGCGCAATGCTTGCCTTAACATTAACCTTCGGAATGGCTGTGGCAGGCTGTGGAGCGGCGACACCCTCCAAGGATGGAGCGCAAGCGACAGGGACAGCCGGACAAGCCGGGGCGGCATCCAGTGATCAGAAGCTAGTCGTCTACAGCGCAGGCCCGGATGGACTGGCGAAAAAGCTGGTAGCAGGATATGAGGCGAAAAGCGGAGTTAAGGTTGAGCTATTCCAGGGAACGACCGGTAAAATTCTGGCTAGGATGGAAGCCGAGAAGACGAATCCGGTAGCAGATGTGGTGGTGCTGGCATCTCTTCCGTCTGTGCAAGGCTTGAAAAAAGATGGACTCACGCTGCCCTACCCTGAGGCCCAAAATGCGGATAAACTGAATCCCGACTGGTCTGACAAGGAAGGCAATTATTTCAGTACCAGTGCCTCGGCGTTAGGTATCGCGTACAACACGAACCTGGTGAAGACGCCGCCGACATCATGGGCTGATCTGGCCAAGCCAGAGTATAAGGACCAAGTTAACATTCCAGATCCGTCGCTCTCCGGCTCGGCGCTGGATTTTATGACAGGCTATCTGAGCGCCAAGGGCGATGGGGGCTGGACGTTGTTTGAGCAGTACAAAACTAACGGTGTTGCCATGGCAGGCGCGAATCAGGAAGCGCTGGACCCGGTCATTACCGGAGCCAAAAGCATGGTTGCAGCTGCGGTCGATTACATGACCTACAAAGCCAAAGCCAAGGGCGAGCCGATTGACATTGTTTATCCAAAGGAAGGAACAGTGATCAGTCCCCGTCCGGCAGCCATTCTCAAATCAACGCAGCATGAGCAGAATGCCAAGGCATTCATTGACTATCTGCTGTCAGACGAAGCACAGAAGCTGGTAGCGGATGCTTCTCTGCTTCCGGGCCGCACGGATGTCAAAGCCGACAAGCGTGCCAATCTGGATGAGATCCCCTTGCTGGACACCAATTGGGAATGGATGGGCGACAACGGGGCTGACGTGACGGAGAAGTTCACGCAAATATTCAAGTAAGCGGATGGGAGTTTTATCCGTCAAACAGATCCGGGCATGGTGTCTGACGCTCGCCCTGATCGTGCTTGCTCTCCTGATCGTAATGCCGTTGCTGCAAATTTTTATCCAAAGTGTGTATGTGGATGGGACATTTCAATGGATGGCACCTTTTCGGACGTTGGCTGAATCCCGATTTGCGAGTGTTCTATTCAGCTCCATTTGGCTGGGCATCTGTGTTATTGCCGGAACGACTGTGCTTGCACTTCCGTTGGCGTGGGTTATGTCCAACACTCGTCTTGCAAGATGGCGCTGGTTGGACGTAGTGCTGCTGATACCGTTTATGACCCCGCCCTATATCGGGTCCATGGGCTGGATTTTGTTTATGCAAAAAAACGGGTATCTGGTGCAGCTGCTTCCAGAGCTTCACGTCTTCATGTCGTCCTTTTTCAGCTTTGGCGGCATGGTGATGATCATGAGTCTGCATCTATTTCCGTTCCTGTACCTGCTGCTGCGCGGTGCGCTGGTGAGAATCGGCGGCAGCCTGGAAGAAGCGGGTGCTGTGATGGGCGGCAGTTTTGGGTACAGGTTCCGCCGGATCATTTTACCCCTGCTGCTATCGTCTTACGGAATGGGTGCCTTGCTTATTTTCGTCAAAACAATTGCGGAGTTTGGTACCCCCGCCACCTTTGGACGGCGTATCGGATATGAGGTCATGACATCGGAAATTCACAAATATATTTCCAGCTGGCCGATTGACTTCGGCAAGGCGACGTCACTGGCTTCGGTGCTTTTAACGGCCTGTCTGCTGGTCTGGTATATGCAATCGGTAATCAACCGCAAATACACGTATAGACTGGTTGGGGGCAAGGGTTCTCGTCCTTCCCGTCTTCGTGTGTCGAGCCTGGCGACAGGGCTAAGTATTGCTTTTATTCTATTATTGCTTGTTGCGTCTATTGGCATCCCTTATTTCTCGATTATCGCTGCTTCTACCATGAAGCTACGGGGAATCGGACTGGCTTGGGGCAACTTTACGCTCGATTATTACAGGGAGTTGCTGTCATGGGGCTCGGAAAGTATGGAGGCATTGCTGAACAGCGTATTTCTGTCTTTGGGCGCGTCGACGATTGCCGTCCTGCTGGGCACATGGTTTGCGCTTGTCGTGGGTCAATCGCGTACTGTGCTCCAGCGGACGGTGGATGCCTTCAGTCTGCTGCCGAACACAGTTCCAGGGATTGTGATGGTCGTCGGTCTTATTTTATGGTGGAACTCGCCATGGATGCCCATTCCGTTATACAACACTTACGGCATGGTTATTCTGACGTATGTGATCTTGTTTGTGCCTTATACCGTCCAATATGTCAAAAGCGCCTTTACACAGGTAGACACAGCTCTCTTTCAGGCAGGTCAGGTGTTTGGCGGACGTCCATTTTATGTATTCCGCCGGATTGTGTTGCCGCTGATTTTACCGGGGATGCTGGCGGGGTGGATGATGACCTTCACCATCGCCTCGCGCGAACTGGTGGGTTCATTACTGATTCTGCCGCCATCCGTTCAGACGTCTGCGACCTACATTTTTGCCCAATTTGAACAGGGACAGGTGTCGCTCGGCATGGCGATGGCAGTCATATCCGTCGGATTGACTACCCTGCTGCTGATGGTGATGGAGATTCTAAACTCGCAGAGAAAGTGGAAATAATAATGACCAAGCTTCGAATTTGGGGCGGAGCTGGTGAACATGGCCGCTCCTGCTATGTTTTTGAAGGAGAACAGCACCGCATTATGCTGGATTGCGGTGTGAAAAAGGAAGGGATCGGACAATACCCGTTATTCCCGCCTCAGGAAGCGCAGAGGCTATCCGCAGTATTGCTGTCCCATGCGCATGAAGATCATTCGATGGCGCTGCCCTTACTCTATAAGTATGGATATCGTGGAGAGGTCTGGACGACCAGAGCTACCGCAGAGCAGCTGGGTTCCTATTTTTGCTCCTGGCATTCTTATGTAGCATCGAGAGGCGGACAGCTTCCTTACGATGAACGGGATATAAAAGCTATTACATACCGCTTTCTGGAGGACGATGTGCCGTCAGGTGTATGGCGGGAGGCTTGTCCGGGTATGCAAATCATGTGGGGGCGCAGTGGGCATTTGGCTGGTGCAGTGTGGTTTGGGGTAGAATTGGAAGGAAAGCGATTGTTCTTTTCGGGAGATTACAGCCGAGAATCTGAGTTGCTCGCTGCGGATACGCCAAGTATGGGCACAGGGAACGGTGCACCTGGCAACCCTGTCATGATGCCGGATATCAATCTGGCGGATGTCGCCATAATGGATAATGCCTATGGGATGGATAAGGACCCGCAGCCTGTGAAGCTGGAGCGGCTGCGGGCCGAGCTGGAGCAGATATTAGCATCTGAGGGTCATGTGCTGCTGCCTGTGCCAGCCTTTGGCCGGGGGCAGGAGCTGACTGTTTGGGCCAGAGAGCAGTTCCCCGGACAGACCCTGATTGTAGAGCCGGATATATGGCAGGGCTTACGGCGTTTAAGCGGCTGGAAAGAATGGCTGCGTCCGGAAGCTCCTGCTCGAATAGAACAGGTGCTGAATAATGACAGGGTCTTTGTGCCCCGTAATAATGAAGAACGAATGAGACTGCTGGAACAGAACACTGCGGCTATTATCGTAACTGGAGACGGCATGATGAACTCACCACGCGCACGCTGGTACTATCAGTACCTGTCTGATCATCCGAGTAAGGGTGGTGATACGAACAGTAGAAAAATCAACAATAATGGAGTTATATTGACTGGACATGCTTCAAGGGGATCTTTTGGCAAATATCTGCTGGATTGCACGAATCAGAAGACGGATCAAAAGGATCGCTGCGTCGTTCGGCATTTGATTTACAAGGTGCATCAGGGAGTGGTGGATGTGAGGCATATGTTGAAACGATTGCCCAGCAAGCAGGTTGTGCTCGTTCATGCGCCGAAGTCGCAGACCGATCTTGTATGTGATGAGCTAATCAGAGAAGGCTGGACCCGACATGAAGGGCCTGTAAAAGCTATTTACTCTCTGGAGCCGGGCGCAATGTTAAAGGTTTAGCTTTACTTCGTGCCCTCCTGCATTAATCGGAAGGCGTCCACCTCTCCAAGCTTGGTGGAGATAGAGCTACGGCCGTTGCTTTTGCGAAGCCGCAGCGGTGTGGCGGTTCGTTTGAGCAGTGCTTTGATTTCTGCAGGTCCCAGTTCGGGTCTCAGGGAAAGAAGAAGTGCAATGCTCCCGGTTACATGGGAAGTAGCCATAGAGGTACCGCTCATTTCGTGATACCTGCCGTGTATCCAGGAGGAGATGATTTTTTCGCCAGGGGCGTACACGTCTACAAACTGTCCCCGATTGCTGAAGGGTGCGATGCGTCTGTATTTGTCGGTAGCTCCGACCGAGATGGTCTGGGAATAGCGGGCAGGATAGTCAATACTGCGGCGCTTGCCCTCATTGCCCGAGGAAGCTACGATCACGATCCCGTTATGATAGGCTTTATTCACCATATCAAGCAGTGCCTTGCTGCGTGACTTCATGCCAAAGCTCATATTGATGATATCGACACGATTTAACACACACCAGTCGATACCGAGAATAATATCAGAGACGTAGGCGGCTCCATTATAGTCGAACGCTTTTACTGGATGAATCAAAGCCCTTGGTGCTACGCCGACCATACCTCCATCATAGTTGGATGCAGCGATAGTACCGGCAATATGAGTACCGTGACCGTTATCGTCATAGGGTAACATCGTCCGGTTAAGCAAATTAATGCCTCTGCCAAGAGAATGACGAAGATCAGGATGTTGAAAATCTGCTCCTGTATCGATCACCCCGATTCTGATCCGATTGCCTGTGGAGGAAGGCCAAGCCTTGTATGCACGGACCTGTTTGACCCCCCAAGGCATGGGGAGGTTTCTCTCTGCTTTCGGTATATGGGCTGTTTCTGCGTGAATCTTCATGCGCGTATCTTCTTCAACGGTAACGCCGTTGTGATATTTGCCCAGCCTGTCCCCCGCTGGAAACGGGGCGATTAGAGCGCGGATCAGTCGGGCCGATTGTACTTGCCTTAATCCCGCAAGCTCAGGTTTCAGCTTCCTGAGATAGGAGAGGCATTCCCGGTATTGATGAGGCTTATCGAACGTAATGATCTGTTTGTGCCGTCCACTGCCGGACGGCTCCGAAATACCCTCATGCAAACGCTGCAAAAAACCCGGATAGTCCATTTGAGACGGTCCCCCTCCGATGAGCCATGCTGAGGTATTGTATGAGCAAGCGTTAGCGACTGCATGGGAAACCTGCCCCTTTTTTATGGAAATAGGCCTGCTTGTCGTGTCAAAGTGATAGAGGACACATACGATACATGGAGGGCATAAGCTCTTGTGCAACAACTTTGGGGGCATCTCCCGAAGCGGGTACAGTCGAAGACGGGGGAGACCCCGTCTTTTTACATGTACCGTCTTATGTATTGGGGTTTTTTTTGGAAATTGTGTCGATACCCATGTTTAACTTGCAATTTGCTTCCAAATAGGTTTTACTTAGTTTTGATAATGGATATGTTAGTATTGCATGTATCGTATATGCACTGAAACATGTTCTTGTGAATTACGTGTGAGAGGAAGTGTCCCTAGGTGAGTACCCCACTCAACTTAAAGATTGACCAGGAGAAAGTCCACGAGACCCCGATGGTGGATTTGGCATTTATGGTTTTGAAAGCGGCCAATACTCCATATTATTACCGTGACCTGATGAATGAAGTCGCCAAATTGCGTGGCTTGTCCGACGAGGAAATCAATGACGTTATCGCTCAGCTATATACTGAAATCAACATTGACGGGCGTTTTGCCTGTGTCGGTACGAATCTGTGGGGCTTGAAACGTTGGTATCCGGTGGATAAATCCGAAGATGCTCTGACAGGCGCCAAGCGCCCTCGTATTATTAACGACGAAGACGATGATGACGAAGACGACTATCATGAGGAAGAAGAAACCTACAACTCTGATGACGACTTCGATGCAGATAGTGAAGACGAGGACGGCGAAGATGAGCTGTTCGACGGTGAAGATGACGATAGTGATGAAGACGTAGTCATAGATGACGAAGACCTCGGTGATGAGGATGACACAGAAGATGAAAATGATGAGGATTCGTTGGATGACGATGACGACTCGCTTCGTTAGGAACGAATTGTAAGGGGAGACGTGTTCTCCCTTTTTTCGTGACCGTTTTCTTGAAACCCATCCTGATTTGAAGCTTTCAGGTGGATTCATTCCAATCTTGCGCAAAGGGTAAATTAACACAGATAACTTCCTTGACAGGGGATTGGACACGGGGTAAACTATTGCTTGGGCTTATGATTGATTCACTTATATGTTTGCTTTTTTGTATAAAAGTGCCCCGTACTACGGGAGTGCTTTTTTGTTTTTTATAGGGGTGTTTTCACTCATGAAAGAGGGCTAAGGGCGGCGGTGTGGAAAATAAATCCGCTGCCTTCTTCATGGATGATAATCCGTGTAAACGGGTTACGATAACATCATAATGTCGCCTGAATTTTGCATTTTATCTAGGAGGGTTTTGAACAGTGACAAAGTATATTTTTGTGACAGGCGGGGTTGTGTCTTCCTTGGGCAAAGGGATTACGGCAGCTTCACTGGGAAGGCTTTTGAAGAACAGGGGGCTAAAGGTAACGATCCAAAAATTCGATCCTTACCTGAATGTCGATCCGGGTACCATGAGCCCTTACCAGCACGGTGAAGTGTTTGTAACGGATGATGGTGCGGAAACGGATCTTGACTTGGGACACTATGAACGCTTTATTGATATTAATCTGTCCAAGAACAGCAATGTCACAACAGGCAAGGTATATTCCAGCGTAATCAGCAAAGAGCGTCGTGGAGAATATTTGGGCGGTACAGTACAGGTTATCCCTCACATTACGAACGAAATCAAGGAGCGCGTGTACCGTGCAGGCCGCGAAGCGGGTTCGGACGTCATTATTACAGAAATTGGCGGTACTGTGGGCGATATCGAGAGTCTGCCATTTTTGGAAGCCATTCGTCAGCTTAAAAGCGAAGTTGGACGCGAAAATGTAATGTACATTCACGTAACGCTCATTCCTTATATCAAAGCTGCTGGTGAGGTGAAAACCAAACCAACCCAGCACAGCGTAAAAGAACTGCGCAGCATTGGCATTCAGCCAAATGTCATTGTTTGCCGTACAGAGCATGAGCTGTCCTCTGATATGAAGGCCAAAATTGCGCTGTTCTGCGATATCGATGCGAACGCTGTGGTAGAATGCCGCGATGCTTCGACTCTCTACGAGGTTCCGTTGAACCTGCGTGAAGAAGGCTTGGACGAAATCGTCGTGAACCACCTGAAGCTGACAACCCCTGCACCGGATATGACCGAGTGGGAAGGGCTGGTTGATCGAATCAGCAAGCTGGATAAAACGGTTGAGATTGCCATTGTTGGTAAATATGTCGCATTGCATGATGCGTATTTAAGTGTGGTTGAGTCACTCTCCCATGCCGGATTTGATGCCAATGCGGACGTGAAAATCCGCTGGGTAAACGCTGAAGAAGTGACAGACGAGAACGTAGCGGACATGCTGGGCGGCATTGGCGGCATTCTCGTACCGGGTGGCTTCGGCGATCGCGGGATTGAAGGTAAAATCAGCACGATCCGTTATGCCCGTGAGAACAAAATTCCGTTTTTCGGCATTTGTTTGGGTATGCAGGTATCTGTCATTGAGGTTGCCCGTTCCCTGGCTGGTCTTGAAGGAGCCAACAGCTCGGAAATCAACCCGGCTACAGATTACCCTGTTATCGACCTGCTTCCTGATCAAAAGGACATCGAAGATTTGGGCGGTACGATGCGTCTTGGCTTGTACCCGTGCAAACTGGTGGAAGGCTCCCTTGCTGCGGCTTGCTACAACGACGAACTGGTATACGAAAGACACCGCCACCGGTACGAATTCAATAATGAATACCGTGAAGTTATTGAGAAAGCAGGTCTTCGTATTTCTGGTACTTCACCGGACGGACGTTTGGTGGAAATTGTTGAGCTTCCAGAGCATCCGTGGTTCCTGGCCGTACAATTCCATCCGGAATTTACTTCCCGTCCGAACCGTCCACAGCCTTTGTTCCGTGAATTTGTAAAAGCAGCATTGCAGCTTCAAGGTTAATGCAATAATGGTTTAAAAGGCCTCCTCTGGAGGTCTTTTTTCACATCATGATTCCTGTTTATGAAAGAAAATTCCACAATTATGTATAAGAGAAGGATTTTCTTTTTGCAGGATCGAATATAGTTTTAGGTATGGGACGGATATTGTACGTCATCGGACGCTGTTATGGCAATAGCTGCATGATCCACGTTTTAAGATCTTAGGAGGTTAAAACATTGGAAAAGAAAAAAGTATTAATCGTCGATGACCAGAATGGAATACGAATTTTGCTGATGGAAGTGTTCGGAAGTGAGGGTTATGAGACCTTTCAAGCAGCGAACGGAAAAATTGCACTTGAAATTGTTGAAAAGGAACCGCCTGATCTGGTTCTGCTGGATATGAAAATTCCGGGTATGGACGGACTCGAAATCTTGAAGCATTTAAAGGCCATGAATCCCGATATCAAGGTTATTATGATGACAGCGTATGGTGAACTGGACATGATTAAAGAGGCGACGGAGCTAGGTGCACTTATGCATTTTACCAAGCCTTTTGATATTGACGAAATGAGAATTGCTGTGAACAAACAACTCAGGAGTGACTAGATCAGTCACTTTGGTTGAGAACTCTGTTAGCCAAACAGGGTTTTTTGTTTGTGTTTATGGGAAATACTGAAAGTAAATCCTCTCCTTATACAATTCTATGATAAAACGGCGTCCTGAGCGTGATTTTTGTATGTGTTGATATGCAAAAGCTTGTTTAGTATTTAACATGGGTTGTGGTATAATAAGCCCGTATGTGATGTCGGCTAAAAAGATAGACAAACCCAAACACCTTTAGGAGGACTGTAACCATGCCATTGGTATCTATGAAAGACATGTTGAACAAAGCACTCGAAGGAAAATATGCAGTAGGTCAATACAACATTAACAACCTGGAGTGGACTCAAGCTATTCTGGGCGCTGCTGAAGAAGAAAAATCCCCTGTAATCCTGGGCGTTTCTGAAGGTGCGGCTCGTCACATGGGCGGTTTCTACACTGTTGTTAAAATGGTAGAAGGACTTATTCATGACATGAAAATTACGGTTCCAGTTGCAATCCACTTGGACCATGGTTCCAGCTTTGAAAAATGTAAAGAAGCTATCGATGCTGGCTTCACATCTGTTATGATTGACGATTCCCATAGCCCAATTGATAAAAATATCGAAACAACGAAGAAAGTTGTTGAATATGCACATTCCAAAGGCGTTTCCGTTGAAGCTGAAGTTGGAATGGTTGGCGGTCAAGAAGATGATGTTGTAGGTGACGTAATGTACGCTAAGCTGGACGATTGTGTACGTATCGTTAACGAAACTGGCATCGATACACTGGCTCCTGCACTGGGTTCCGTTCATGGACCATACAAAGGCGAGCCAAACCTGGGCTTTAAAGAAATGGAAGAAATCCGCAATGCTGTGAAACTGCCGCTCGTTCTTCATGGCGGAACAGGTATCCCTACACATGACATCCAAAAATCCATTTCCCTGGGTACTTCCAAAATCAACGTAAACACTGAAAACCAAATCGCATTTGCGAAAGTGGTTCGTGAAGTGCTTGCTGCGAAACCAGATGCTTACGATCCACGTACATTCATCCAACCAGGCCGTGAAGCAATCAAACAAACGGTTATCGGTAAAATTCGTGAGTTCGGTTCCAACAACAAAGCGTAATAACGAGTGAACTGGTCGTGCTTTTGCACGAACTAGATCCATTTTTGGGTTGTAGATGTAGTTCTGCTGCACAAAATATTTAATTTTATATAGCTGAATAGTTTGATATGGAAAGCACACCGCTTAGCCGGTGTCTTTCCATTTTCAACACTAAAAAGTTGAAGTTTCGTTGTTTTAGTTCTTGGTTTGACCGACTGCAAAACACGTAGGGGGACCCTCAAGCTTATGGAAAAATTGATGATCACCGGTGGACGACCGCTTCAAGGTACAGTTTCCATCAGCGGTGCCAAAAACAGTGCCATCGCCTTGATTCCCGCCGCCATTCTGGCAGAGTCGGAAGTCATTTTGGACAATTTGCCGCTGCTTAGCGATGTGGCGGTGTATTCCGAAATATTAGAGGAACTTGGTGCAACAGTTGCCTGGGAAGGCAGCCAGATGAAAATTGATCCGTCCTCTATTAAATCCATTCCCATGCCGAATGGACCGGTTAAGAAATTACGAGCTTCCTACTATATGATGGGAGCCATGCTGGGCAGATTCAAGGAAGCGATTATCGGTTTGCCAGGAGGGTGTAATTTTGAACCCCGGCCCATTGATCAGCATATCAAAGGTTTTGAAGCGCTGGGTGCTACGGTGACGAATGAGCACGGTGCTATTCATTTGCATGCCAAAGAGCTGCGCGGCAACAAAATTTACTTGGATGTCAGCAGCGTAGGGGCTACGATTAACATCATGCTGGCGGCCGCACGTGCCAAAGGCGCCACAATTATCGAAAATGCGGCTAAAGAGCCTGAGATTATAGATGTAGCAACTCTGTTAAACTCCATGGGGGCCATTATTAAGGGCGCCGGCACGGAAACGATCCGTATTGAAGGCGTGTCCGAGCTACATGGCTGCCGTCACTCTATCATACCTGACCGCATACAAGCGGGCACATATATGATTGCTGCTGCGGCTACCCGTGGCAATGTATTAATCGACAACGTAATTCCCAAGCATATGGAGGCCCTTACTGCAAAAATGCAAGAGATGGGTATCGGTATCGAGGAATATGATGAAAGTATTCGTGTACTCGGTGCGCCTCGTTATGAACATGTCGACGTTAAAGCCTTAGTTTACCCCGGATTCGCCACGGATTTGCAATCTCCTATGACCAGCTTGCTTACCCAGGCGCAGGGTGTTAGTGTATTGAGCGATTTTGTGTACAGCAATCGTTTCAAGCACGTTCCTGAACTGGTGCGAATGGGGGCTAAGATCCGCGTAGAGGGTCGGTCTGCCATTATTGAAGGCGGCCATTTGAATGCGGCGAAAGTCAAAGCGGCTGATCTGCGAGCCGGAGCAGCACTTGTCATCGCCGGACTTACGGTGAGTGAAGGTGTAACCGAGGTGACAGGTGTTGAATATATTGACCGTGGTTATGATCACCTTGTCTCCAATCTGCGTCATTTGGGCGCGGACGTATGGCGGCAGACAGAATAATTTGAACATACACTATTTTGAACTCCGAAATGGATGAACAATAGAATGGGTAAGCTCTGTGCAGCCGCTGCTTGATACAAGATTGTGGTTCATACGTAACAATCTTTTATCGGAAAACCGGAATAATTCGGTATAATTCAGGCAGACGGCTGCATAACTTTATTTGTTTTGGTTAAAATTATATTAGTGGTGTTTATGATATCATTGTCTATCATTTAGATGTATGAATGGACTTAATAATTGAATAGGTGGTTATTATATGGATCTGCAAATTTCCGATCTGGAAGAAATGAAGCTGACCGACCTGTACAAGCTGGCCAAGCAATACCAGATCCCGTACTACGGAACGCTCAAGAAGAAAGAATTAATTTTTGCCATCCTGCGTGCGCAAGCTGAGAAGAGCGGATTGATGTTTATGCAGGGGGTTCTGGAAATACTTCCTGAAGGTTATGGCTTTTTGAGGCCAATCAATTATCTCCCGAGTACCGAAGATATTTACATCTCTGCTTCACAAATCCGCAAGTTTGACTTAAGAACAGGCGATCTTGTATCCGGTAAATGCCGAACGCCAAAAGAAAATGAACGATATTTTGGATTGCTTCAAGTTAACGCAGTCAATGGAAGAAGTCCTGAGCAAGCTGCTGAGAGGCTACATTTTCCTGCACTGACTCCACTTTATCCGCAAACCAAATTAGTCCTTGAAACTTCCCCCAACCATTTGTCTACGAGAATTATGGATGTACTGGCCCCTGTCGGACTTGGACAGCGCGGACTTATTGTAGCACCTCCCAAAGCTGGGAAGACGCTTCTCCTCAAAGAAATTGCCAATAGCATTTCTACCAACAATCCCGAGATTGAGCTTTTTGTCTTGTTGATTGATGAACGCCCCGAAGAAGTGACCGATATGCAGCGTTCTGTTAAAGGTGAAGTAGTGGCTTCTACATTTGATGAGCTTCCTGAAAATCACATCAAAGTGGCAGAACTGGTATTGGAGCGTGCGCTGCGTCTCGTGGAGCATAAAAAGGATGTTGTTATCCTGCTGGACAGCATTACACGTCTGGCTCGTGCGTACAATCTCGTTATTCCTCCATCCGGTCGTACTTTGAGTGGGGGTATTGATCCGGCGGCATTTCATCGTCCGAAGCGCTTTTTTGGCGCGGCACGGAACGTGGAGGAAGGCGGCAGTCTGACGATCCTTGCTACAGCGTTGATTGATACGGGATCACGCATGGATGATATTATCTATGAAGAGTTTAAGGGTACTGGCAACATGGAGCTTCATTTGGACCGCAAACTGGCAGAACGTCGCATCTTCCCTGCCATTGATATCCGCCGTTCCGGCACACGTCGCGAGGAAGTGCTGTTGAACAAGGAAGAACTGGATACCATTTGGGCTATTCGTAAAAATATGACGGAAAGCCATGATTTTGTGGAAGGCTTCCTCAAAAAGCTGCGCAACAGCAAAAATAACGCCGAATTTTTGGCTTCGTTTGATTTGACGACACCTTCTGGTGGATCGCCAAGCAGTTCGGGCGGTCAGCAACGGAGAACCACGCGTTCAACCGCAGCGTCAGTCCCGGCCTCGACCAACTAAACCCAATTCATGTATTTTATCTGTTCCGCAAGATCGTGGCCGTTACGGTTCATTCTGTTAATGGTGTGTTATTGACGGAGCGAAAGGAGTTCCATAATGTATTTGGTGTATGCCGACGAAAAAGGCAATGTATATGATCATGCTTCTTTGTATGGGCTTGCCCGCAGTGCAGACATGATTGTCGAAATCATGGAGGATGAGCTTATTCCGCTACCGGAAGGAGCTACGCTGGTAGGTTTGCCCAACACCCGCCCGGTCGGTATGAACCCTGATACTGGGGAAATGGTTTCTCTTCCTGGAGACATGCAGGCGGTAGGGGCATTGTTGCCGCAAGGTTTTACACGTTTGTGTCTGCCGGGGTATGTGAAAACCGATAAAGAATATAAGCTCCCCTTGTTCGGTTATTCTGCCGTAGTCTGGAAAGATGGAGCATTTTATGTAACCGCAGAGCAGAGTGACAGTCCGTCCAAATGGAATCCTGAAAACTGTGACCGTCATCAGGTCAAGCTGGGGGTTCAGCGGATGACGGAGCAATATCCGGAAAACCGACTCTACCAACATTTGTCCAACTGTGCGTTAGGCTATGAATGCCTTACTTCCTCGAACACATTCCTGAATCGCTGGGAAGGAGGGGTCCCAGTATCTTATTCTTGTAATGCCGGTTGCTTTGGCTGTATATCTGAACAGCCGGATGACAGTGGCTTTGTGTCTCCGCAAACAAGAATGAATTTCCGCCCCCGTGTCGAAGAAATTGTAGAGGTCATGCTGGAACACTTGAAAACACCGGAGTCCATTATCAGCTTCGGGCAAGGTTGCGAAGGTGAGCCTTCCACTCAAGCCAAACTGATTATTGATGCAATCAAAGAAGTGCGTTCCGTTACCGATATGGGATATATCAATATCAATACGAATGCGGGCTTGAACGATCATATCCGGGGCATCGTAGATGCAGGTCTTGATCTGATGCGGGTCAGCACCATTAGTGCGCTGGACGATCATTACAATGCTTATTACAAGCCTAGGGGCTATACGTTAGCCAATGTAGAAAAATCACTCCGATATGCCTCTGAGCAGGGTGTATATACGTCGATTAACTATCTGATATTCCCTGGTGTAACTGACCGGGAGGAAGAAATTGAGGCGATGATCGAGTTCGCCAAACGTACTAAGCTCAAGCTGATTCAGATGCGTAATCTGAATATTGATCCTGAGAGCTATTTGGAGTTGATTCCACCTGCTCAAGGAGACATACTTGGCATGAAGCAAATGCTTGAGATTTACCGGGAAGAGCTGCCTGATGTCGTTATCGGGTCTTATACTCATGTACCGCCACCGGGACAGGCACGTCCCAAATTTGCCAGAGCCTAAAACGCTCAATAGCAACCCGAAATACACCTGTTTCACGTCAGTTTGAGTGCGCAAAACAGGTATTGAAACACTTATATTCAAGTGCTATAATTTGAACATGTGTTCATACAACTCTGGACTGATAGGACGTTCAGGGCGGAAAGAGGTGAAAGTTAATGCAACAGGCTATTCAACCGAAGTTTAACGTAACTAATGTTACTTGCGCTTGCGGGAATACGTTTGAGACTGGTTCAGTAAAAGAATCTCTGCGTGTAGAGATTTGTTCCGCTTGCCACCCGTTCTTCACAGGTAAGCAGAAGTTTATTGATGCTGGTGGACGCGTGGATCGTTTCAAAAAGAAATACGGTATGTAATAAGTTGCCGCAAGTTATAAAGTTATTAGAGCCTTCTGCAATTGCAGGAGGCTCTTTTTGTCGGTATTTGCTATTTGCTTTTTGTACAGCCATGAGATATACTTATTTTCACCGTGCTAGATGGGGAGGTAGCGGTGCCCTGTAACTCGCAATCCGCTATAGCGAGGTTGAATTCCTGTTAGAGGTGTTGTTGATGTGAGGCTGGTCCCTGCGCACAATGTTGACGGTTGGGTCCTCCGCAATGAGTACTTGTGAACCTGGTCAGGTCCGGAAGGAAGCAGCCATAAGCAAGCCCACTCTTGTGCCGGAGGGTTGCCTAGCCCGAGTTGTTGTTCAGGGTTGCCGCTCGGATCACAACGATCAATAACAGGTGCACGGTTTATATCAGGAATCAGAACATCTTGGCAGTCCATGCGAAGGTGTTTTTTTGTGTTTATAAATTGGAAGGTGTTCGGTTTAGATTCGGACGGGAGTATAGTATAATGAAGTGACTGTGAATGGTCATGAAAGTGAATGGGAAAGAGGGTAACGCGCATTGGAACATATAGCGTTGTACCGTGCTTGGCGGCCTCAGGCCTTCAAAGACATGGTAGGACAACAGCATATTATCCAGACATTGCAGAACGCCATTCGTGAAAATCGCACGTCCCATGCTTACCTGTTCAGTGGTCCGCGAGGAACGGGGAAGACAAGTGCAGCCAAAATTTTGGCAAAGGCAATCAACTGTGAGCATGGACCTGCACCGGAACCTTGCAACGAATGCGAGGCCTGCAAACGGATCACGGCCGGGGCAGTTATGGATGTACAGGAAATTGATGCAGCCTCCAATCGGGGCGTTGAAGAGATTCGTGATTTGCGCGATAAAGTCAAATATGCGCCGACAGAAGTGCGGCACAAGGTTTATATCATTGATGAGGTGCACATGTTGACGACGGAAGCGTTCAATGCGCTGCTGAAGACGCTGGAAGAGCCGCCGCCACACGTCATGTTCATATTGGCCACGACAGAGCCACATCGGATCCCGGCGACGATTATTTCACGCTGTCAGCGTTTTGACTTCCGGCGAGTATCGCTGGAAGAGCAGACAGAACGGCTTGATCTGATATGTCGACAGGAGAACATACAAGCTGATGCAGATGCACTGCAGTACATTGCGCGTCTTTCAGATGGCGGGATGCGGGATGCGGTTAGCGTTTTGGATCAGATATCCTCGTTTACAGACGGCCCGGTTACCTATCAGCAGGTGCTGGATATGACGGGAGGCATTGCGTCCGAACAATTCGGCAAGCTTGCGTTGGCGCTGCTGAAAGAAGACGTGGGCACGGTGCTTCAAATGATCGAGAACTTTATGCAGGAAGGTAAAAGCGCGGATAAGTGCATGGAGAATCTCCTGTACTATTTCCGGGATTTGCTTATGATCAAGATGGTGCCACAGGCCACTAAAATGACGGAGCGAGTTCTGGATTCGGAGCAGTTCAGGGAAGTAGCAGATGCCTTTACCAAGGAGCAACTCTTTGCGATGATCGACACCCTTAATCGTTATCAGAGCGAGATGAAATATGCTGTTCAGCCGCAAACTCTGTTTGAGGTAGCTCTGTTGAAGCTGTGCAGCATTCCCGGGGAAACGGTAGCTGTTGCTCAGCCGACTGCACAGCGATCTGGCGCTGTTGCCGCTGATCAGGGAGATGTAGCGGCGTTGAAGCGTCAGCTTGCTGAGCTGGAGAAGAAGCTGGAACGCGCGTTGCAAGGTGGATTGGCCGTCGGGGCGGGCCAGGAGGCCTCATCGGGTGGGCGTCAGGCTTCCGGTGGTCGTGCCCCTGCTCCGCGAATTTCTGCTCCAGCCAAGCTCCCCCCTCAGCTGGATCGTTATATCGCCGAGAAGTCGAGCGAAGCATTTGCAGCAACGGGGCGTAAGT